>JAFDLS010000378.1 GCA_019306365.1 Deltaproteobacteria bacterium | reverse complement strand
GCTAACATATCAACCCATTAACAGGGTTCACGTATAGGGGACTTCCCTGCCTCGCCATAGCTTTAGCGAAGGCGGGTCACCCCATAAGTTCACGCCCATGCCGGGCGTACACAAATCGTTCCACCTGACATTTTTCCGCTTTGCTCCAAAATGCAGGTGAACTCTGGTCGGGGAATGTGTTGTAATTTAAATATGTAACGAGAGAAGGGAATGTAGGATCAGCGCTTTATAGAATAGCCATGAATGAAAAGGTTGCAGACAGCATAATAAATCATATAGGACTCCCTGATTTTTTCTCTTTGCTCTTTTGGGAATATGATCCTGGAACAATTGATATTATCAAACATGACAGTCTAATCATGGGCCGCATTATGGAAAGGGGATCCTGGGCTTCCATGGCCTGGCTGCAAAAAACATATTCCAGAGAGCAGCTTGGCTCTTTTTTGGAAAAAAGAGGAAATCGGATATTGCCCCCTCGTGAACTGAACTACTGGGCACTTATGTGCGGCATCTCTTCTGATAAGAGGCAAAAGTGGCTTAAAGATGCAAGGGAAAAACACGATGTCTGGAGAGACCGTCATTCACATTGAAGTAACACCTTTAAAAAACTAAAATCCATCAGCGAACCTGTCGCTGCGCCTTAGTTTGACCCCGGGCAGCGACTATCAAATCTATACTCTTGATAAAAGCTCCTCCCACTTTTTATCGGTCCGTTCCTGAATGTCCTTAATCATCTCTTCGGTCATCTGGCGGAAACGACCCTGGGTCTGTAGATATTCTTTCACTGAGCATATACCTTGGCCGCCAGTTCTATATCTTCAGGGCTGAACACGAAAAAGCTCTTGTCATCCGGTCCCGCGACCGACCCGTATATATAGTTTATATTGATTCCTTCTTCTCCCAGCTTTGTCGCGATTTCAGCCAGCTTGCCGGGTTTGTTTTCAAGGTGAACGGCGATTACCGGCAGGATATCGAAAATATAGTCGTTTTGGGTCAACAGATCGATGGCATTATCGGTCTGGTCCACCAGTAGCCGGATCAGTGCGAACTCGGCGGAGTCCCTAGCCTTGAAAAGCTCCATCACATAGGCGGAAGCGTCCTGTATGGTCAGGGCGTCGATATTGATGTTTTTATCTCCTAAAAGAGTCCCCAGTTTGCCGAGCTCGCCGGGAACATTCTTCAGAAAAAGAGATATCTCCATTCTTACCATGTTTCAAACCTCCGGATTATTCGTTAGGGGTTAAGGGTCTACCGTCTGCCTTTCTGATAAGTTCGTCCCATTTTCGGTCAACGCGTTCCTGAACGTCATTGACCATATCTTCGGTCATCTGCTGGAAACGTCCCTGCGCCTTCATATACTCTTTAACGGGCAGTTCCCTATCCGGGTAGATGTTTATCGTGTATTTCCAGTTCTCCTCTAAACGTCCTCGCTTTTTTGAAAACCTCCATCTCCTTACCTCGTAGAGGGGAAAGACCTTGGCCTGGGTCGCCATACGGGTAATCTGAACCGACTTACTTGGATCTATCCGCCATCCAGGCGGACAGGGCGAAAGGAGGTGAATGAACTTCGTGCCGGTAATGTGGCGGACTTTTTTGAACTTCATATACATATCATCCGGATAGGCCACCGACGTCGTGGCCATGTAAGGAATGTGGTGTGCCAGCATGATCTCCTCAATGTCCTTTTTCGGCTCTTCCTTAATGGATCCTGCCGGTGTTGTCGTTGTCCACGCGCCAACTGGTGTTGCACTGGAACGTTGGATGCCCGTATTCATATATGCTTCGTTGTCATAGCAAACATATAAAATGTCATCGTTTCTCTCGGCAGCACCTGAAAGGGATTGAATTCCTATATCGAAAGTACCGCCGTCTCCTGCCCATGCCATAACCACCACATCCTTCTCTCCCCGGGCATCAAGACCAGCGCGGACACCGGACGCTGAGATTGCGGCTGTCTCGAAAGGGACGTGAATTATCGGCACTTGAAGCGCTGATCCCAAACCCTTCAGGGCCAGTTTCATGGCTAAAGAGGCACCGCATCCCTGACATGAGAGCATGCCGGGCTGTAGCAACTCTTCCTCGGTCATCAGTTCACGCGGTATATCAAATGTCTTTTGCATGGCACACCCCTACAAATTGAAGATTGTCGATTGAAGATTGACGATTTAAAGAATTTCTTAAATCTTCAATCAAACGCCTATTCCTTCAGACCCCAGAAAAGGGGCACGTCCGTTGGTTTATCATTTGAAAGTGCATAGTTGATAATGCCTTCAATGTCGTCCGGTGTGACATCGCGTCCACCAAGGCCTGCAATGACTGGATAGACCATGGGTTTATTCTCAATAGGATAGAGAGCAGCCTGAATCTCACTGGCAAAAACTCCACCCAAACCGGCTGTGAGATTGCGATCCATGACCACCACCTTGGCGACATTGCCAAGAACCTTACGCCATCGTTCAACCGGCACCGGCCTGAACATTCGCAGTTTCATCAAACCCACCTTCTTGCCTTCCTCGCGAAATTTGTCAACGGCAATGCGGGAGACCGATGTAATGGTTCCAGCAGCAACGACGATCACTTCGGCATCGCCGGTTCGATACTCCTCGCATATATCATATTCCCTGCCGAAGATCTCTTCGAACTCCTTGCACACCTGCTGGTAGTATTCAAGGGCCTTCAAAGCATCCTTGTGCATGATATATCGCTCTTCGAAGTAGTAATCAGGCCCAATCATTCCACCGAACGAGCGGGGATTGTTTATGTCGATCCTGAATTCAGGATTGTAT
>JAFDLS010000377.1 GCA_019306365.1 Deltaproteobacteria bacterium | reverse complement strand
AATATGATGACAAAGTACTACTTTAACGGACTGTTCGTATTAATGATCAGCGCCCTGCTGTTCAGTTGCGCGACCGGGCAAGTGCAAACAACCCAACCCCTTTTCAGCCCAGACACATTGGAAGCGGATCAGTATAAGCCCAAGGTGGACAATTTTATGGTAATTCTAGATAAATCTTCGTCAATGTCTTATACGTATAATGGGCAAAAACGGTTAACCATTGCCAAGGATTTTTTGAACGCCATGAATCAGACCCTTCCGGAAATGAAGTTCAATGGCGCGTTTAGGACTTTTGGGACCAGCGGGTTCGGCACGCCCACAGCCCTTATTTACGGGCCCACGGAATATTCAAAAAAGAAGTTTCAAGGGGCTTTGGACGCTGCACAGCGGGCCATGGGAAGGAGTCCCCTGGGAGCAGCCATCACCGCCGCCACAGGTGACTTGAAGAAAAGTGAAGGCCAAATATCGGTAATTATCGTTAGCGATGGAGAGGATATGGACACATCTCCGATAATGGCCGCGAAGAACATGAAAGCCAAGTTCGGTGACCGGCTTTGCATGTACACGGTGTTGGTGGGAAATGATCCTGCCGGCGAAACCCTGTTGAAACAGGTTTCTGCAGCCGGTGAATGCGGGTTTTCAGTGCGTGCAGACGGATTAAAAGATAGCGGTGACATGGGAGACTTTGTGAAAAACGTATTTTTAGCCGAGGTTGCCAAACCGGTGCTGGACAGTGACGGGGACGGGGTAACCGATGACTTGGACCGGTGTCCGAATACCCCCAAAGAGGTTACCGTGGACACCAAAGGTTGCCCCCTTGACTCGGACGGTGACGGTGTGCCGGACTATCTGGATAAATGCCCGAATACGCCCAAGGGCGCCACTGTGGAAACCCGGAGATTAAGGTTGAGATTGATGGTCATACGGATAATACAGGTTCTGCGGTTTATAATATGAATCTTTCTGAAAGACGTGCCAAAGCCGTCATGAAATATTTTGTAGACCACGGGGTTGATGCTCAGCGGCTGACGACCAAGGGTTTTGGGTTTACCCAGCCCGCCGCAAGCAACGACACCGAGCAAGGCCGTGCCAAAAACCGAAGGGTTGAATTGACGCCGGTTAAATAAATCCAATCGTTGAATAAACAACACATCAGATTATAGGTTTACGGTTATTAATGACCATACAGATATGAAGATGGGGCAGGTAAGATGGTTATCCTGCCCTGTCTTTATAACGCCGATTTGATCGATAAAAAAACTTAGTTAAAATAAAGGAGAAACCAAATGAAAAAAGTAAAACTGTTTTTCGTATTGTTATTAGCATGGGTATTTACCTCAGCATGTGCACACATGATGGGCTTTGAAAAAACCTCGCCGACCATCAACGGGATTTTGAAAAGAGGAGAGTTGGTGGTTGGAACTGCCGGCAATATGCCGCCGTTGAATATGACAGACAAAAAAGGGGAAATTATCGGTCTTGAGGTGGATATGGCACACTATTTTGCCGGAGCCATGGGAGTAGAACTCAATCTCGTGAAAAAACCATTCGCAGAACTCTTACCGGCCCTGGAGGCGGGTGATGTCGATATGGTACTTTCCGGGATGACCATCACACCGGAACGTAATTTAAAGGTGGCTTTTGCCGGGCCGTATATCATTTCCGGAAAAGCGTTTTTGACGAAAGATAAAGACATTGTTTCGATCAAAGATGCGTCTGAACTGAACCGGTCAGAAATGCGTTTTGTGGCGTTGGAAAGCTCAACCAGTGAGTCTCTGATAAAAGAAATCATGCCCATGGCCCAACTGGTTACAACCAAAGATTATGATGATGCGGTAGAAATGGTTCTCCAGGATAAAGTGAATGCCCTGGTTGCGGATTACCAGATTTGTCTGGTTTCTCTTCTCCGATATCCTGATCAAGATCTTGTTTCAGTTATTACTCCTTTTACCTATGAGCCCCTGGGCATTGCCTTGCCGGCCGGCGATCCTCATTTGATTAACTGGGTAAACAACTTTCTAAATACCTTAAAAGAATCCGGTGAGCTGAACAAACTCAGATTCCGTTGGATCGAGGACGGCTCGTGGTTAAACGAGTTGCCGTAACACGAATTAAAAA
>JAFDLS010000159.1 GCA_019306365.1 Deltaproteobacteria bacterium | reverse complement strand
CCCCACAGCAAGGTGCGGGGTATCTGAAGCCATCTCAAAAAATATCTAGGGTAAAAAAACTTTTTTATGACAAACACTCTAATACGGGAATATCCTGGGCAGGATTATGGTAAAGGTCGTTCCGATTCCTTTTTCTGACTCGAATTTGATAATCCCCCGATGTTCGTCTATAACCCTTTTGGTGATCATCAAACCCAAACCGGTGCCCATAGCGCCTTTGGTGCTGAAAAAGCTGTTGAAAACCTTTTCTTTGATCTCCTCGTCCATACCGACCCCATGGTCCTCAATCCTGTATTCAACGCCGCCGTCATCAACCTTGCCCGTGCTGATAATCACCTCTTTTGAACTAGCTTCACTACTTGCCGTCAAGGAAGCGTCGAGTGCGTTAGTAATCAAATTAAGAAGGCAGCGATGAATCCCTTCCGGTTCAAGACGGTGAGGACGCAGTTCTGATGAAAGGTCTGTTTTCAGAACGATGCCATTATGTTCCGCCCTTGGTTTCAGCAAATCGATCACATCCTTCACCGGCTTGTTTGGATCACACAGGCGGTAATTACCATAATCAGGTTTGGCGTATTTGAGGAGGTCGAGCGACAGGTTTCTAATCTTCTCCACATTTACCTTGACTGTTTCCCAGCCTTGAAGAATATACTGTTTATTGTCCAGCTCCATTCCCTTTTCGAGTATAAAGACACTACCTTCAAGACCGCCGGCGATATTCCTCAGGACATGCGACAGCCCGGCCATGGTCTGGCCCACGGCTATTCGCCTTTCCCCATCCAAGAGCCTCCTTGTTTTTTTATCAACCAGCTGTTCTAAATTGTCAGTGTGCTGTTTGATCTTTTTCCTCAAACCAATTTTTTCATGCGCTCTTTTCAAAGCGATTTCCAGGGCTTCATCTTTAATTGGCTTGGTGACAAAATCCGTGGCCTCGTATTTAAGGCTCTTTATAGCGAGGTTCATGTCTCCATGGCCGGAAATCATTATTACTTCCGTCTCAGGATCCAGGCGTTTGATCTCACGAAGCAATTCCAAGCCGTCCATGCCCGGCATCTTGATGTCGGTCAAGACGATGGGCGGATCAATTTCCCTAAAAATCCGAAGGGCCTCCGCGGCACAGTCCGCTGTGTATACTTTGTAACCGAGATCCGCCAGGGAGATACTTAAAACCTGGCAGATACCCTCTTCATCGTCTACGAGTAATATCTTTGTTTCCATCATTGTTCATCCGGTCTGGGGAAAGTCAATACAAAGTCAGCGCCTCCACTCCGATTGGTCTCGGCTTTAATGCTGCCGCCGCATTCTTTTATGATGCCATAGCTTATGGAAAGACCGAGGCCCGTTCCTTTTCCGACCTTTTTAGTGGTGAAAAACGGCTCAAATATTTTTTCTGAAATAACTTCGGGAATCCCAATCCCCGTATCACTGATTTCAGCTGTTATCTCTTTTTCGCTTGAAATCGTTTTAATAACAATTTTTTTGATCTGATGCTCATCCTCAATCGTCTCCCATTTATCTTCAATGGCATCCCTCGCGTTTATCAGAAGATTAATAAAAACCTGTTCCAACCGTCCTGGATCAGCCTTTATCATGGGTAAATCGTCTTCCAGCTCCCAGATCACCTCAATACCCTTGAGTTTCAACTGCTGATTAAGAACTTCACAAGCCTTCCCCAGCACTTCGTTAACCTGGACCTTTTCCAGGCTCATGTCTGATTCCCGGCCGAATTCCCGCATATGATTAATAATCCTGGTGGCCCGGTCCACATGACTGTCTATCTGCTGAGCCATGGTTACTAAAATGTTATCATCAATTTTTTCCTTTTTCTTAATCTTGCGCATAAAGAAGTTGCTCGCGGTTTTGATAACTGACAGGGGCTGATTAAGCTCGTGAGCCAGACCGGTTGACATTTCCCCCAAGGTGGCCATCTTACTGGCCTGTATCAACTGCTGTTCGGTTTCAAGGAGTTTTGTGATATCACTGGTTGTTACCAGAAGAACATTCTGATCATGGTACTCGGATGGGGAGACCCTGATATTGACTAAAAGCCTCTTCCCATCTTTGGTCGCTTGTCTGGCCCTATTTATAAAAGTGACTGTCTTCAGCTTTGATAGATACTGCTCTTTTTCCTCGTCGCTAAACATATCCAAAAATGACCTGCCCAGCATCTCATCTCTAGAATATTCGTACACCGCCTCCACGTTCGGGTTACAGTCAATTATTTCAAGGGTATCCACATCGAGCACGAAAACGGGATTTGGGATATTATTGAAAATGTCGTGATATTTCCTCTCAGATTTTTCCAGTTCCTGTTCAAGCTGTCTCCGATGAGTGATATCCAGATTGAGTTCCATGACAGCGACTATCTCGCCTTTAGAATTTCTTACCGGGGTAGTTCTCACCACCCAATGGGCGATCGTTCCGTCTTTGTTATATCCGGTTTCCTCGCTCGAGTGGGATTGACCGTCCTCAAATGTTTTTTCAACCGGGCAAACCGGACATTTCTCGGTGCGCCCCTTGTAGGCCTGGTAACAGTAGTCCCCGGGAATCGGATCAAACTTCTCTTGAAACTCACGGTTGTATTTGATGAGGCGGTAGTTTTTGTCCTGAACGGTGATGATACAGGGTACATAATCAAACAGGCTCTCGTATAGATCCTCAGCCTGTTCAACTACGATCTCCTTATTCATCGGGTCAATGATATCGGTAAACTGGCCTTTATCAATAACCTTCTCATTCTTAGTCATGGTCCATGTCCCCCTTTTGGTAGCGGGTTAATTTTTTATTTCCGGTTCGCCCCAGGTACATATTGGGTTGAAAACCGGTTATTTTACTTTTAAAGTGTAAATATACCAGATTTCACTGCCTTGACAATGTCTCGCAATCGACCAACCTCACAAGAGTCGTAACAAGGCGTTAAGGCCATTCGCAACGGTAAGGCGTTTCCTGAAATCGATGACGCCTTCCGAAGGAACCTGTCCAGCGTCTTCTGCGCTTTTATCACGGAGATGTCCGCTCCCAGGGCGTCAACCACCTTAAGGTAACGCTCAGGAGAGGAGCGCGTATTAACCAGATTTTATAAATGAATTTCAGTCGTCTGTGTCAGGGAGGAACAGGCCATATCAAATTTCTTGCTTTCAATGATTGACTGACAATCTTGAAGAATTGAATCCTGCTCAGCGTCATTGCGGTCCTGATTGTGATGAAAGAGCCCAAAATGTTTCACTCGGGCTTTAAAGGCCAGGTTCAAGGCGTCAACGTATGTTGAATGCCCCCAGGTTTTTGCGGTTTTATACTGCTCGGGAGTGTATTCGGCGTCATGGATTAGAAAATCCGCCTCTCTGGCAAACTCAGCGTACTCGTCAAATGACCGGCCGCCTCGGTGTTTGTACCCAAGTTCATTATCGGTCAGAATCACGAGCGTTTTCCCATCTTCAATAAACTTATAACCCAACCCTATATTAGGATGACTCAGGTTGATATGTAAAATTTCCACCGAATCGATGCGAAGGCTGGCCGGGCATTCACCGGAGTATATATTTTCTGACCTCAGCTTATCAAAAGGTATGGGAAAGTAAGGCAGACGCATAGTTTTTGAAAGGAGTTTTTTAATATTACCCTGCGCCTCAGGGCACCCCATGAGGTTAAGGGTAGTTTTTTCGTTATAAATCGGCTTAAAGAAAGGAAATCCCAGGATGTGATCCCAATGCGAGTGGGTAAATAAAATATTGTATTCAAACCGCTGTTCACCAAGAAGCTTGTTCCCCAGCCGCCTTATTCCTGACCCCGCGTCCACGATGATGATCTCATCGTTTTTAGTCCTTATCTCAAAACAAGTAGTGTCCCCTCCATATTTAGCATACTCTTCACCAGACACAGGTATCGACCCTCTGGCTCCATAACATCTTATAATCATTGAAGCACTCCTTTCAAAATCACAAAATTAATTGAGAACGCTGCAAAACTTCGTCCTTTAGCCGAACTCATGAGCGCCGCTTCGCTGACGCTGCAGCGGTATTGAGCGCCGCTTCGCTGACGCTGCAGCGGTATTGAGCGCCGCTTCGCTGACGCTGCAGCGGTATATGCCAGGTTCAAAATTAAGTCCTCGAAATATTAGAAGCTATCTCAAAATTACTGGTTTTGCAGAGGTCTCTAATTGTGATTGTGGGAGTAATAGTAAGTCCATCCAAAGGCGTTTTATTCCATCTATCTTGATTAATCTTTTTAGAATAGAGGCCGCCTTATTGAGGCTGCCCCTAAGATAGTATTTATTTTATTAAAGGAAAGCAAGCGTTCATGCCGGGATAATTTTCAATATATTGAGCGGGATTAATTTCGGAGTTGATAAACAGTTTAGCTGATGTGCGAATTTTGAAATGGCATATCAACAGGCATTTATAAATTTAATCATCAGGTGAAATCAGCCCTTCGCGGATGGCATACTTGGTCAAATTAGCTAGATTATGAAGGTTCAGTTTTTCCATGATGTTCCTTCGATGGGTTTGTACGGTCTTTACGCTCAAATGCAATCGGTTGGCAGTCTCCAGGGAACTCTTGCCTTCAGCCAAAAGCTGCAGTACTTCTCGCTCTCTCGGAGTCAACCTGGAAGTAACCGTAATTTCAGTATCTGCCGACCCCGCGATCTTTTCCACCACCACCGATGCGATTGATGGGCTGAGGTACACCTGGCTCGATTGAACAGCGGAAATGGCCATCGACAGTTCCTGGAAGGCACAATCCTTAAGCAAATATCCCGAAGCGCCCGCTTGCAGCATATCCACCACGAAACGCCGGCTAGAATGCATCGAAACAGCGATAATTTTTATTCCCGGACACTCGTTCACGATCTGACGGGTAGCTTCGATACCGTTCAGTTCGGGCATTGCCACGTCCATGATAACAATGTCCGGCCACAGCTCCCGGCAAAGTTTAACAGCGTCCCGGCCATTACCTGTCTCCCCGACAATCTCTAAGTCAGGATGTTCCTGAATGAGAGACTTCAACCCCTCTCGAAAAAGGCTGTGATCGTCAGCTAAAACAATTTTCATGTCCATTATTCCCAACTAGCAATAATGTAATAACAACGAAAATAGCCATTAACAGAGCTAGTGGCGGTTTGGCGGCGGCCTCGACGAATCTAAAATTCAAGTTTCTCTGACTCCGAATCACCTTCATGTTTGAGAGGCACCGTCAGCGCCACTGTGGTTCCAAAACCGGGAGTTGAAACAATTTCGACTCCCCCATCCAGAGCCCTGATACGCTCGCGCACGCTGAACAAACCGAACGACTCTGACCCTAACAGGCGTGAATTTATTCCTGCGGTGTCGAATCCGACCCCATCATCAATAACCTCAATTCGAAGGTGACCGTTTTCTTCCCTGATGGAAACCTCCATCTGCTTGGCCCGGGCGTGTTTGACCACATTGAGCATCAACTCTCTGGTTGCCCGGTAAAGAGTTATTCTCTTATTTAGACTCATTCGGCCAGTTCGTCCAGGGCCGCTTCAAGACCCAGCTCGTAGAGGGCTGGAGGGCTGAGATTAAATGTCAGTGACCTGGTGTCCGCGATGGCCGTATTGATAAACGAAATTATTCGATCAGCGGCTTTGATAACAGTTTTTGAATCCGTCGCCTGCTGAAGCTTCTGGGCGCTGATCTGGCATATGGCCAGCGTCTGACCGATGCCGTCATGCAGGTCAAGAGCGATCTGCCGGCGTTCACGTTCTTCGGTCAGTGACACCTTCGAATTTAGCAAACGAAGCTGTTCCTGATATTTTAAGATTTCATTTTCCGCCTCTTTCCGCTCAGAAATATCACGATTGCTGGAACGGCGGCCGAGCCGGGTTCCGTCAGCCCCATATACAGGCTGGCAGTAGTGACTGATCCAGCGTACCTGACCATCGCGCCGAATAATCCGAAAACGGATGTGAAAGATGTCAGATGATCTTTCAATATCCCTGAGATGAATGCGGAAATCATCTCTGTCATCCGGGTGAATAATATTTAAAAGCAAATTCGCGTCCTGCGTGAATTCATCCGCCTGATATCCGGTAATTCGCTCACAGGAAGGTGAAACATAAATGAATTCACCGTCTAAACCTCGCCAGATTTCCCAATCATAGGTGAAATCGGCCACGGTTCGGAATCGTTCCTCACTTTTTCTTAGATCCCTCTCAGCCCTCACCCGTTCGTTGATTTCCTGCTGTAATTGTTCATTGGCCGCAACTAGCTCAGCGGTTCGCTCAGTCACACGCTTTTCAAGATTCTCTTGCGCTTTCTTGAGCAATTCCTCAGTTTTCTTGCGTTCTGTAATATCTTGAGCGACATGAACCACCTGTAAAGCTTCACCGTCCGGTCCTTTAATGGGAAATGCCGAAATCTCCAGAGTAATCATACCTCCATCTTTTTTATAATGGCGATGCTCCACAGTCGATGGAAGACCTGTCTTCATCATCTGTTGGATGGGGCAGATGTGATCCGGAGAATCGCATGGTTGAGCTTGACGGTGCGTCAGCTTATGACAGGTTTTTCCAATCGCGTCCTCCCTTTGCATCCCCACATCATCCAAAAAGGCCTTGTTGGCGTCAATGATTGTGAAATCACGCGTGTCAATGAGGGAGATGGTTGCTGGGATGGCATTAAGGACGGTTTCACATATTTGCTTTGAGCGCTTTAGCTCCTCCTCAATACTCTTGCGCTCATTGATTTCGAGTAAAAGCTGTTCATTGGCTTTGATAAGATCGTGCGGATGAATGGTTGATGGTCGCTGGGTGTGATAACTGTTTTCCTTTGATTTTAAATCAGCTTGTTTTGGTATGTCATCGGCTAACCCAGTCTGATCTTTATTTTTGGTCTCATCAAACATAAATTTTCCGCCTACTTTTTGTTCACCGCCAAATAATTCGGAGCAGCTTAATCTAAATAAACCTTAAAATTCACGCAACAATCCTTCCATGGGATAATTTATTTTCAAACCGGTCAAGGCAGTCGCACGTAATTTCGGGCCTTTTACTAAGGGCTAAAGATAGAAGCGGCCAAGTCGATTCATTATTCCATTGAAGGTTGTTTTGTGGTCTTGAGCGGCTGGATTATTAATCAAGTATTTGACTGCCCAGACACCTGCTTTAAATTCAAGACTCCTTGACCCTGGATAACATGGCATATTTATTTAATTCAATCTAGATATTTTGGTTAATTCTATTTTGACACAGGAACATAACCATTTTCTTAAATTTACCTGTTTACGCTGCTCTTACGGTAATCCATCAAATTCTCTTGCATTAATTAGATGATATCTTATTAAATACCGATTGCAAGCTTGGGAAGAAGCTGAAGTGAAAATATATAACGAGACCTCTGCAAAACCAGTAATTTTGTTGAAATCGGGGAAGGTGAAAATTTAACCCGCAGGAATATTACTAATATTTCGAGGACTTAAATTTGAGCCTGACATATGCCGCCGCAGCGTCAGCGAAACGGCGCTCATGAGGTCAGCTAAAGGACGAAGTTTTGCAGAGGTCTTATAACAGGAAAAACCTGGTAATAATCACCGGATAGTTACTAAAGCCGAATTCTTGTTACCTCTTTTAAAAGAAAAACAATACATTTTCCCATTTCCGGGTTCCCGCTTTCAGGTAAAATGTCAAAGTAATATTTAAGGATATGGATGGGTGATGTGAGGGGTATTATTATTTGCTGCGGCATTGATGCCGCCTCAGGGGCTTGGAAAGCCCATCTTACTTTGTTTCATCTCAATAACATTTTTTTTTAACTCGGTATATTGGCCGACTGAGGTGTGTTTTCTTGCAGCGAGGGCAGCGGCCTGGAGGGGTAAAACGTTTCCTGTTCTTAAAAACATATCCGCATAATAAACATTCGGCCGGCCGGACAATGAGTTTTTTTTGACGCGTCGACACTGAACGCGCGATATGAGAAAGGTGTTCATAAACATCTTTCTCTTTTATCCCCAACGACTGAGAAATATCTCTGACGCTCATCTCTTTCTGACTCAAGAGGTTGACTATCTGCTGACGAATAGGAAGTTCCATTTCCTTATATATCTATTCTCTTTGAACGGTTTTCAAAGAAATCACAAGATAATCACCAAACTGAATACGGTTTATTCAGCTTCAGCGCATCCTCGTTTAAAAAATCCTGTCCCCTTTCCCGCCGTTTCTATCGCGGTCCCGCCAGCTATCCCTGTTATGAAAATTATGCGTAACTATATCAAATTGTTAGAAATAATTGCTTCCCCTTTAAACCTGAATAATAATGACAAAAAACTATATAGCTTCCATCGTGGAAGGTGGTTTTGGGCTGAGATTGTACGTTACGTTGACCACGCCCGGTACCTCATTGGGAATACGCTCTCCCAGACGCAGCAATGTCTCAAAAGGTATTTTCATCGGCGTGGCCGTCCGGGCGTCAACGCTCTTCCAGCTTCTGATTTGAATCACCTTCCCGAACTCACGTTTATTATCCCGAACCCCGGTCACGCGGTCGTCATGCAGGATTGCCATATTTTGAAAGGCGTCAAAATGAGCGAGTTCCTCCTCCATGATCACCGTGGCCTGACGAACGAGTTCGACCTTTTCGGGGGTCACTTCGCCAATAACCCTTGCCGCCAGCGCCGGTCCCGGGAAAGGGGGTCTATTATATATTTCTTCCGGCAGTCCGATTGCCTGGCCGACAATTCTCACACCGTCCTTACGAAGTTGTTTAAGGGGTTCAATGATTTTATAGCCAAACTCTTTTTCAGGATCGATACCCAACTGTTCGAATACATTATGCTGTCTTTTGATGCCAGCCACTGTTTCATCGATGTCAGTAAGGATGGTCCCCTGAAAAAGGTGTTTCGCGCCGCTTTCAATGACCAAACGCCTGAAGACCTTCTTGTAAAAGGTCTGGGTAATCGCTTCCCTTTTTTCTTCCGGGTCCGTGATACCGGCCAGAGCGGTGAAAAACTCTTCCTGTGCCTCGACTAACTCGACATGAACACCGCGTTCTTGAAATATGGAAACGATTCTTTGGGGTTCATCCTTCCTCATTAAACCATTATCTATAAAGTAGGTCTTAAGATTTTCTCCCAAGGCCTTGTGCGCCAGCATGGTTACAACCGAGGAATCCACTCCTCCGGACAGGGCGTTAATGGCAAGGTCGTCTCCGACCACCTCAGATATTTCAATGACCTTTTCCTCGATGAACTCCTCGTCATTCAACTCGCGGGAATTTATTTCCCTGATGATCATAGCATTTCCTCCTTTCCAAGAATCAAAATTAGAGCGATTGCCAGAAATATGTTTCTTTTAATAAAGGCCTTTTATTTGATTTTTAAAGACCCTTGAGGCAATGATGGTGCAGGCAATCGCCTGGATGTTTTGGTGATTGTCAAACAGTTTCTCTGGTATATAACCTCCATATTACTGGTTTTGCAAAGGCCTCAGGTATAAGTCAACCAAACAGCGAACCGGGCCCAAAAAAGAGTCCACGGGGATGCTTACGAACACATCGTCACCATACCCGCCAAAGGGAGGAGGGGGCCTCATCCGATCCGGCCGGGCTCGGGTAAGACAAAATATCGGGCTTTATAGTCAAACTTTTTCAAACCTATACGCCCAGTGATTCGAGGGGAGCCCAAAATCGAAAGAAAGCCGCTCAAGCGCCGACAGTTTTTTTCAAACCTTCAAGATATCCTATCCTGGGAGAGTATTGCATGGCCTCCGCCAGTTTTCGGTTATCTCCAATCAGGGATGTGATTTCCCCACAGGTCGTTTCAGTATTTGGTTGAATGCCCATCAATTCGCCCAGATGATCGACGGCCTGGCGGAGGGTGATCACTTCCGCACCGCAAAGGTTGTAAACATCCACACCCTTTGAGGTTGTCCCGTCATTGACGACCCAGTCGAGCATCTTCAGGCATTCCTCGATAAAAAGAGGCGTGAACCGAAGGCCCACGCCGCCGTCCAGGGTAATCCGACCGCCGTCCCGAATCTTTTTTATCATTGTTGGAATCAGCATACCCGTTTGCCCGGGGCCGTAAACGCCAAACAGCCTTAGAATTGAACAATTGTAAAGGTCCCCATACGGGGTAATAATCATTTCAGCCGCAGCCTTGCTGGCGCCATACATGGATGAGGGACCCAATGGGTCATCTTCTTTGAGCGGATTTTCACTAGGGGCGTAGACATTGCCTGTGGAGGTGAATATGAATTTTTTAACACTCGCTCCACGGGCCCATTCGAGCAGTTCAAAGGTACCCTCAATATTTACCGCCATCATATCACGCGCCCCACCTGGAAAATCACGGTACTGGCTGGACTGGGCCAAGTGACATACAACATCTATCCGGGAAGGGAGCCGTTGGGTCCATCCGGAGCGACTCAGGTCCGCCTGAATGTATTGTAAATCTGGGTGACTCTCTTCGACATGGAGCAATCTCCTGGCCAAACAGATCACTTCGTAGTTGGAATTCATTGCCATGTGTCTAGCCAGATTCCGCCCGATAAAACCCGAGGCGCCGGTCAGCAATATTCTCATCGCCATCGACCTCCTATTTTACCGAAGCTCCGGTTGACGGCTTGGCAAAGCACAAATAAGCCTGGTTCCTAACCGGTTTCCGCTCCTCAATAAGCTTAAACCCGGATCTGATCATCAGGCTTTTGATCTTGCCAGGACTCTCCGCCCACGAATGATAAGCATCATAAGCGCCATGGGGGATGTAAAGGACAAGTTTCAATTCTGGATAAATTCCATAACGGCGGACGTTATATCCCGCTTGCAGGGATTTTATCGTGGAAAAAATCCAACCTCTTATCCTTTGGACAAGGCTCCTGCTTCGGTCACCCATCCAGATAATCACCCGTCCGCCAGACCGAAGGATCCGCCAGGTTTCCTTGACTGTTTGATCGAGAGAAACCACATGGTCGAGGCTGGTGGCGAAAATGATGTTTTGCAGATAAGCGTCCGGAAAAGGTGTGAACTCGGCGCACCCCAATACCCGGAACCCCTGGAATGATATCTTGTCCATAGGATCCAGGCCGAACACATCCCGGTCCTCAAAGAGGGAGGGGATGTTCAAATAGCCCGGTAATGGCAATGGCCCGCAGCCATTATCCAAAACAGGCCCCTCGATAAGTTGTTCACGGACAAAATCCCGAAACAGCTTCACGTCTTCCCTTTCGAGCAGGGATACTGAGCGGTCCGGGATAAAAACATAGCTTAAGTAGGCATTATTTAAGTAGGCATTATTGTTGAGGGCCCTGTTTATTAAATATTGCTTCTTGTATTTTTCAAAGAGGAGCAAATGGAATGAGGTGCGGAAAAAGTCAGGTTCATAGGAATATTCATGCCCACAGGCGGGGCAGGCGTCCTGGCCGCTGACGCCCTGGGGCACATCAAGCGCCCGCCCGCACTGAATACATCGCCAATAGAATCGGTCCGGCTTCATACAATCCAGTTCCTCCGCCGTTTTTAAGGGAAAGATAGTCACATGGAACTACCTGAGTTTTGCCAGATATTTACTGCCCGGTCATAGTTTTGGCGGAATTTCGAATCATACACTGCAGCGCCTAACTGCGCCTTGATTTGACCGGCACGTTCCCGTTGGCCGGCCATGTTAAGCGCGGCCAGCACCTTGGCCGACATTTCAAAATTATCGTATAACCCTTGGGCCATCTGGCATTCGTGTAACAATCGATTCACATTCCGGTTGGCTAACAGAACATCCGTGGCCAGATGGTAATAGCCTGCCTGATCGACCACTTGTCCCCGAATTACCCGGTCGAACTCTTCATACCACTTTTGGCTGATATAAAAATACTGCCTCTCTCCGTCCAG
>JAFDLS010000376.1 GCA_019306365.1 Deltaproteobacteria bacterium | reverse complement strand
CAGCACGTAATAGAAGATGTCTTCTTACCAGAAATAGAGATGATTTTATTCGCTTAACCGTACAGTTTTTTAATGAGCATTTACCGCATTATGGCGTGTTGATAATTCCAAATACGATACCAGGCGACCAGTTTTCACGAATAGCAGATGCACTTGCCGGCTATGCCCGCATACACCCTGGAGGAATGCAATCTTACACGATTAAATTAATTTAAAATTCCCATGACATTTTAAAAAAGGTAGTCCAAAAGGTAGTCCCTACGCGCATGGATAAAAAAGGCGGCAATAATTTTTTTCAACTTAGGTTAAATTTTAGGGTGACATTTACCGATTGATATGCTACGAGTCTACTGATTAATGATCTTTTCGCACGATCTCAATCCTCGGAATATTAGACATATGCCTGCCTGCCCCGTAGGTCCAGCAGATCGTACTGGGGCGGTTATTTTTTTCGCATGCCTTGATCTTGAACGAAAATCCACATTAATCAACAGACTCATGCTAAGGGAGTCTAAATAAAAAAAAATGAAAGGAATCCAAAGATGTCAGCTTCAATTTTCAGGACTTACAGTGCATGTCGAGCGATCAGCGCTGCTGCGGCAGCTGCGGGGCAGCCTGTGGTCCTGAAGGGGAGTTGATAGCCGGATTCCTCAAAAATTAAATCAGGGCTGCAGGCATTCAAACTGTAGCCCTTTTTAAATTAAGGGCGCAAATTTTTTGTTGCCCTTTTTATTTGTGCACCACTATTATTACGAAATTTTATAAGGGAGACCTTTGAAAAATGTTCAATTTTGTTCAATAACAAGGAAGGCGAAAATTTTAACCACCCCGGAGAAATAGGCTTCGCATTTCACGGGGCAGGCACGAGTACATTAAGTATTTTGACGGATTGAAATTTGAGCCTGACGCAAGAATTGGACAAAAGAGGGCGTTTTGCAAAGGTCTCTAAGGAGGATTACATATTATGCGAACCGGTCTTGTTCACATCGGAGCAGGCGAACTCACATACGAAATTCGCAACATCATCAGCGTGGCCGACAAGCTTCAGGAATTGGGAGTACCGGTCTACCTGGAAAATATTGGCGATCCTGTTGCCAAAGGTGAAAAAATTCCTGTTTGGATGAAAGAAATCATTGCTGAACTGGTCAGGGAAGACGACTGTTACGGCTACTGCCCGACCCAAGGGCTTCTGGAAACCCGGGAGTTTCTGGTGTCTCTGAACAATAACAACGGCCACTGCCGCATCACACCGGATGATATCATCTTTTTTAACGGCCTTGGGGATGCCATTACCAAAACCTACGGATTTTTGCGCCGCACCGCCCGAATCATTACGCCGTCACCCACCTATACGACCCACTCTTCTTCCGAGGCGGCCAATCCTGACAACCCTACAGGCATGGTGTATTCCGTAACCATGCTCAAGGAGATTGTTGAGATTGCAAGGGAATTTGACCTCTTTATCATCGCCGACGAAGTCTACCAGAACCTAGTATTCAACGGGCAAAAAACCGAGTCGCTCGGCGCGGTCATCGGTGAGGTTCCCGGAATTTCCATGAAAGGGATTTCAAAGGAGCTCCCATGGCCCGGATCCCGCTGCGGCTGGATTGAGGTTTACAATGTGGATAAGGACCCGGAGTTTAAATCCTATATCAGTAGCATTCTCAACGCCAAAATGGTGGAAGTTTGCTCCACTACCCTGCCTCAAAAGGCTCTACCCCTCATTTTACAGCACCCTCGGTATCCTGCGTATCTGGAACAGCGTCGACAGCGATATGAGCGCTTCTCGCAAATTGCTTATGAACGCCTCAGCCATATCCCGGGGGTAGTGGTCAACCCGACCAATGGTGCGTTTTATATGAGTGTGGCCTTTGAAGACGGTGTGCTGAACCACAGCCAGACCCTTCCCATTGGCAACGGGGCCGTAGGAGAGTTGGTTGAAAAACTTACCGGAGGTTCCAATATTCAACCGGACAAACGATTTGTATATTATCTTTTGG
>JAFDLS010000375.1 GCA_019306365.1 Deltaproteobacteria bacterium | reverse complement strand
AGGTTCTCGTAGTAAATGCGCCCGGGATGAACCTGGTTGATCCAGATGCCACCGTAGAAGGCTGCTCCGTGAATGACAATTTCGGGTTTGGCTTCGAGAAAGCATTTCAGCCCATCGTCGAGCTTCATGAGGTTGAAATCGCGCTTGCGAGGGATGAAGACGCGCGCACCTTCGGATTCCAAGATTTCGACAATGTGGCTGCCTAAAAAACCGGCTCCGCCGGTGACCACCACGCTTTTTCCCTTCCAGAATGCCATAGTGCCCCCCAGTTACACGTTGCTGAATTCGTTCACGACTTCGATGACGTCCATAACCTTGATCAGTTCATTGATGCCCTCGTCAATGCCGACGGTCGTGGAAAAGCCGGCTTTGTTGATCTTTTCATAGGATACGACGTAGTTGCGCTGATCTTCATCTTTACCGATTTCGGCGAAATGCAGGTAGTAGTCAATGCGATCCTTGATCATGTTGTAAACCTCATCCCGCATCCGTCTGAAATTCTCCAGCGCGTAAACCATGGACAGCGCGATATCACGGACATTTATAAAGGTTCGTTTGAACGACTTTTCGTAGATAATCAGGTTACGGTTTTTTACCGCCTGGTAGACGAAATCGTTGATCAGCAGGTCGAGGCGGAGGCGCGGGGCGACGCCGAATGCAGTGGCATAGCGGTAGGCGACTACGTTACCGCGCTTTAAAAGGTATGATTCCGCCGCCGTTTTGGTCTTGCCGTAAATGGTCAGCGGATTTAGAGGCGTTTCTTCGGTGCAGACGTCATCCGTTAAGGCGCCGTAATTCGACCCTGTCGAAGCGTAAATCATAGGGCGGTCATGGCGCAATCCTTCCAGCAGTACCGTAGCCTGGTGATTGACCTCTTCCGCTAACTGAGGATGTTTTTTACAGGCGGGAAAACCCACGATAGCCGCCAGATGGACGATGGCGTCCATGTCTTCAAGGGCCGTGCGTAGATCCTCGATCCGGCGGACGTCACCTTTCATGAACTCGAAATCGGGATAGGCGAAACAGGGCAGAAGAGACTTCCCGCCGTACATAAGGTTATCCAGTACACGCACTTTATAACCGCGTTGCAGCAGCATGGGAACCAGAATCGACCCAATATAACCGGCACCACCCGTCACCAGGATGTTCTTCATCTTGTTAATCTCCCTGATTATTTTATGGCGTTCTTAGGTTCTATCAGTTTATCAGAATCACTGAATTTCTGCTTTTGCACTCTTCATGTCAAAATAGGATTTCGGGATGCAGGCCACGATGGCGAAGAGAGGGATTAGGGGCATATGGAAGCGTCCTTCCGCAATAAAAGGCAAATATATCAATGTAAAATAGAGTATCGTGCCAACGATCAGACAAGTACGTGGAGAGAGCTTTTCTCTTTTCAATAACAGAAAAAGCGAAATGAGGAAAGTTATGCCAAGCGAATAGTAATAACCTTCAGTTAAAACAATCATAGCCATTAAAACGGCGGATGAGACTTTATAAATTTAATGGCCTGCTGCATAGAATACTGGTCTCTTTCAACTTCATTCAAAGATTTCATCCAGAGCAAGGTATCACGTGGGATATATGCGCTAAATGGCAGTACTCCGCCAGATGCATTCTCATTGTTTCCCATCCACATATTATATCCGCCATTATTCGAAACCAGCACAAACGATCCGAATATTTTGTAATTTCGGATTTGCCACGGTAACATAATCGCTTCTCCGATGGCCAGAATAAGCACAAGGTGGATCAGAGCGGGGCGCCATTTTTTTCCCCTAACGATTCGAATACAATATAGGAATAACGGAAAAAACAAAACAACGGGCTTCATCAAGGCAGT
This sequence comes from Deltaproteobacteria bacterium, assembly GCA_019306365.1. Lineage (GTDB taxonomy): Bacteria > Desulfobacterota > Desulfarculia > Adiutricales > JAFDHD01 > JAFDHD01. The sequence goes on along the minus strand of JAFDLS010000375.1, from coordinate 423 downwards.
GATTCCGAAAACAAGCCCTGTCAGAATCGCGTTAATATATGTCATTCTCTTCAATGTAAGGTAGAGCAAAACTAAAACGGACAGGGAAAACGGAGTATCAGCCATGGGCATAATGACATAGAATATCTGTGATGGTAAGAAAGCCAGCAGCAGCGCGGCGCGTCTTGCGATTTTTTCTGTGAAAACCTCACGACCCAACAAAAATGCAAAAAGGATTATGCCACTTGAGAAGATAATATTTAGTATTTGGGCAACTATTAGTTTTGATCCAAAAATCCGGTAAAAAACGGATAGAATCATTGGGTAGCCAATAGGCCAGAAAGCTGTTGGTTGCCCCCAAGTAGTAGAGACACTTCGACCTTGAGCGAGATTGGCGGCTTGACGATGATACCACTCGAAGTCGGCTGCCGGCACGTATGAAAT
>JAFDLS010000158.1:324-6781 GCA_019306365.1 Deltaproteobacteria bacterium | reverse complement strand
AGTGATTCAGGCTGTGGTTTCAAAGAAGTTATCCCCCAAGTACAGGAAAATTCCAAAGGAATTTATTAATACGGATGCTTGCCGGGAGCTATCCCGCCGACATGTCTTCGATTTCACCATCTATACATACCCCGGATACCGCCCCTCCTCCCACAACCGGCTGCTTTGCCGACATCTGGATCAATGGCTGTCAGGCGAAATCAAGCGTCTGATGGTATTTATGCCTCCCAGACACGGGAAATCCGAGCTGGTTAGCCGCAGGCTCCCCGCGTGCATCCTGGGGCGGTATCCTTCATCGCAGGTTCTGACCGTTTCATACGGTCAGGGTCTGGCCAATTCCATGTCCCGCGAGGTCAAGGCCATCCTGACAGGTCAAAAATACCAGGATATCTTTCCCGGGGTGAGTTTGAGCCGGACGCCAAACTCGGTGGACGAATGGATGACGGCCAGCGGGGGAATCTATAAGTGCGCCGGAGTCAGAGGAGACGATCAGGCAGGGCGTTTGGGATTGGTACACCTCAACCTTTTACACCCGTCAGCAGCCTGAAGCGAGAATATTGATCACCCAGACCAGATGGCATGAGGATGACCTGGCTGGACGATTGATAAAGGCTCAGCAGGAAGATCTGAACGCGGACTCCTGGACGATTCTCCGGCTGCCGGCCGCGGCCGAAGAAAACGATCCCTTAAATCGAGCTGTGGGTGAACCGCTCTGGCCGGAAAGATTTCCAAAGGAAAAGCTTAATACCATCAAGTCCACTCTGGGAAGCTATGACTGGCAGGCTCTTTATCAGCAGCGGCCGACCATGGCCGGCGGATCGAAAATCAAACCCGGCTGGTTCAAAATTAAAGATAACGCGCCGGAGGGGCTGGCCTGGGTGCGGTTCTGGGACCTGGCTGTCTCGGCCAAAAAGACGGCCGATTACACCGCTTCCGCTGCTCTGGCTATCAGTGATGTGGGTGACGTTTTCATTCGCGACATGATTCGCGGCCGATGGATCTGGCCTGAAACCCGCAAACTCATGGTTTTGACGGCCAGGGCTGAAGGGATACCAATCGGCATCGAAGCGGCTGGGCAACAGCAGGGCTTTGTGGATGATCTACTACGAGATTCGGACCTGGCGGCCTTTTCCATTAAAGGTATACGCCCGGTGGCGGACAAATTAACCAGGGCTTTACCTTGGATCGCCAGGGCCGAGGCCGGTCAGGTATATCTGGTGCGTGGTCAATGGGTAGGGGCGTTTTTAAGTGAATGCGCCTCCTTTACTGGAACGGGTAAAGCTCATGATGATCAGATTGACTGCGTTTCCGGGGCGTATCAGATGGCCGCCTCGGGCGGGCCAAAGATGTTCTGGATTTAATGACGGCGCTGAGCTGGATAAAGTTCGGCCTTTTGCCGGTGAGTTGATTGAACGGCGGGTCGCTATAACGAAAATATGGATGTAATCGAACGAGCGAGGCGAAAAATGGGACTGATTGATTGGGCCAAGACAAAGTTTAAAGGAATTGGATCACGGAGTACTGGTCAACTGCTCGGAGTTTTGACAACTCCCTGGCAAAACGGACGGGAAATTGTCCGGCCGGGTCATTACCAGGGCCAGATCGAAGCCAACAAACATTGGGTTTACGTGTGCGCGCAGAAAAACGCGGCTGCCGTGGCTTCGACCAGGATGCATCTATACGCGGCTGTCAGCGGAAAAGAAAGAAGATTGGTTAAAACCAGCCCGGTTAAGCCTGAGGTAAAAGAATTTTTGGCATGTAACCCGGGGCTCAAGGATTGGGTCAGGAAGGGACTCGATATAGAGGAAGTTGAAGAGCATCCTTTTCTGGATTTAATGAAGGGCGTTAATCCCTTTATGGGCCGGTTCACTTTACTCGAAACGACCGAACTGTTTTTGGAACTGACCGGAAACGCCTATTGGTACGTGGCGTTGAACGCTTTGGGGCTCCCGGCTGAAATATGGATCGTTCCCTCTCAACATACATCCATTGTTGGCTCAAAGGAGAATTTTATTTCCGGGTATGTTTATCGTTTCACTTCCGAAGAGGTGACCCTTTCACCAGCGGAAGTGGTTCATTTTAAATTCCCTAATCCGGCTAATTTGCGATACGGCCGCTCCCCTCTCATGGCAGTGGCTGACACCTATAACATTTTCGAAAATATGCAAACCTTTGAAAACGCTTTGTTCAGCAACATGGCCAGACCTGAAGGCGTTTTAACCACGGAACAAAACATCGGCAAGGCCGAAATAGAAACTCTTAGACAGATGTGGTCCGAGAGATACGGCGGGATCAAAAGGGCAGGGAAGATCGCGGTACTCGCCGCGGGGCTCAAGTACCAGAATATCACCATGAGTCCGAGAGAACTTTCCTTTCTTGCCGGGCGGAAGATGGGACGAGAGGAAATTTGTGCCGCTTTTGGCGTGCCTTTGTCCAAGGTAACTGCGGAAAACGTAAACCTGGCTAACGCCCGGGTGGGTGAAGAGCAGTATCAGCGGGATACTATCAGGCCAAGACTCTGGCGGATTGAAGAAAAAATCAACGAGTTTTTCATGCCCCTCTATGCGCCAAATATTTTCGTGGCTTTTGACGACCCGGTTCCACAGGACCGTGAGTTTGATTTGAAAAGAATCCAGGCGGGCCTGAAATCAAACTTTCTCACTATCAACGAAGTCAGGAGGAGAGAAGGCCTGCCAGCGGTGAGCTGGGGAGATAAGCCATTGGCAGGGATATAGCATAGAAGTGAGAAGTTACCTTTTATGAGTTGCCGACTAAAAAATAAGACGGAGAGGAAAACATGCGAACTGATGTTTTGACGGAACAAATCGTTATAGGTGAAGAGTTGGCCAGACGGTTAGGCTTGAAAAAAGGATTGGAACTGATTCGAAAAGCCTGTGCCGCGTCGTTGGCAAAGGAAGCGGTAAACAACGAAGAGCGATCGATCATTAGCGTTATTTCGACTGGAGACGTAGATCGCGACGGTGATGTGCTTCGGCCGGATGGGATGGACGACAGCGCCTTCCGGCGGCATCCCATAGTACTTTTCGGACACATCTATCGAGAACTCCCGATCGGCCGGAATGAATGGATCAGAGTACTTGGTAAAAAGATCATAGCTAAGACGATTTACGCGCCAGGCGACATCAATCCATTAGCTGAAAAAATATTTCGCTTCCGTCAGCAAGGGTTCCCGTTGGCGCAATCGATTGGGTTTATCGCGGTTGAGGCTGTCTGGGCTGACGAGGATGGTTTTCAAACAGAATTGGATGATGTGGTTAGCCGGGGCTGGGTGCGGAAAGATCAGAGGAAAATGGTCAGGCGAATCATTAAAAAATGGACTTTGTATGAGTATTCAGACGTGGTCGTGCCGGCTAACCCCGAGGCCCTGGCGCTGGCGGTAAGCAAAGGTTTGGTAACCACTTCTGAGGCTGACCATCATGGTGAGCTCTCCGCCAATTCACAGGACTTGGATTTAATGGAATTTAAGTCGGCAAAGGACGAGTCTGCGCTGATTTTGGGTCGGCTGGCGGATCGGATCGAAAAAGCGGAGATGGAATTGGAAACGCTCAAGCAAGAGTATGCCGACTTGAAAGAAAATCGTGGAAATGAAAATTTTAACGGCAGGACCATTAGTCTGGAGAGCTTGGAGCGGATGCTGCCAACGATCACCAAAGCCTTTCAGAATGAGGTTAAAGCGACGTCCTGTGAACTGGCCAGAACCCTGGCTAGACTTACCGGAACTGTTACGCTCCCGCGATAAGACAGGCCGGTATGGAGACAAAATTATTTCATGGTTTTTACGGAATTTACTGCAGGGAATTAACCTTAAACAAAAACTCTAACTTTCAGTACCCAACCCTAAAAGGAGGAAAAAAGAATGACGGAAGTTTCTATGGAACAGGTTGAGACTATTGTGGCTGAAGCCTTGAAACAGGCTGGAGATCCAGGCCGGGAGGAATTGAAAACCACAGTGGAGAGCCTTCTTGCTTCCCTTAAAAAAGCGGATAGGCTCGATTTTAAACCCGGAGCAGAGGACAGTGGTGCAGGCGAAGCGGATAGGCGTGATCAGTTCAAGTCCTTTGGAGATCAGCTTATGGCGGTGGTAAAGACTGATAAGCCTGGCGGAGAGGTTGATCGGAGGTTGACGACCAAGGCGGCTTCAGGGCTCAGCGAGAATGTGTCTTCAGACGGCGGATTTTTGATACAGGAAGATTTTGTCACAGATCTGTTGAGCCGAACTTATGAAACTGGTGCGATCGCCGCAAGGTGCCAAAGAGTTCCCATTAGCTCTAACTCCAACGCTCTAAAGATAAACACCGTTGCTGAAACAAGCCGGGCCAACGGTTCTCGCTGGGGCGGCGTGCAGGCATTCTGGGCGGGTGAGGCTGAGGCATATACGGCCAGCAAACCCAAATTTAGACAGATGCGGCTTGAACTCGGGAAACTGACCGGTCTCTGCTATGCCACGGAAGAACTGCTTGATGACGCCACGGCTTTGGAAGCGGTCATCAGGCTCGCTTTTAGCGAGGAGTTCGGATTCAAGATTGATGACGCTGTTATAAACGGCCTTGGTTCAGACCATCCGCTGGGGATTATGAACTCCGACTGCCTGATTACCGTGGACGCGGAGACCGGCCAGGAAGCAAGCACCGTCAAATTTGAGAACATCGTTAAGATGTGGTCTCGCATGTGGGGCAAGTCCAGGCCGAACGCGGTTTGGCTGATAAATCAAGATATAGAACCTCAGCTTTATACCATGAGTATGACCGTCGGCCAGAGCAGTGTGCCGGTCTACCTTCCTACTGGCGGACTGAATGACAGTCCGTACAGCCAGCTTCTCGGACGGCCTGTCATCCCGGTCGAATACTGCCATAACCTTGGTAATAAAGGCGATATTATCCTGGCTGATTTCAGCCAGTATCTCCTCGTAGACAAAGGCGGGGTGGATTCGGCTAGGAGCATCCACGTACGATTTGTCTATGACGAAACTACCTTCAGGTTTACATATCGCGTTGATGGACAGCCCCTTTGGGAGTCGCCTCTGACACCACAATACGACGGAAGGACATTGAGTCCCTTTGTAACCCTGGCCGCCAGATCATCTTAGTAACTAGCCCTGATACATTGGTTTCTATTTAAACAAAGGAGAAAAGAAATGCTGAGTGAAAAGTTAAAGATCGTCAATATGGGACCGCCTGTGGACGTGAACGGTTCTGGACTCGATGGTGATTATGTAAGCTTAAAGAATTACAAATGGGCGACCATTGTTGTCCAGCTGGGTGTCACCGGAGCGGCTGGAAAGATCACCGTGGAAGAGGCCAAGGCGGTGGATGGAACCGGCGCTCAGGCCATGGCGTTTAACTACCGGGCTGAAGACACCGCCTCCGGTGACACGCTGGGATCCCTCACAGCGGCAACAGCCGTAGATGGCATTACGACCAGCACCAATGATAATATTTTTTACATCATTGAGATTTCCGCCGCTGAGCTTTCACTGGGGTATGACTGCGTCCGCGTGCGTATGTCCGATCCCTCGGCGGCTACCCTGGTTTCCATGTGCGCTGTTTTGAGTCAGGCGCGGTACAGCCAGGAAAACATGCCTTCGGCCATAACGGATTAATCCATGCTGGTTAAATTTAAGAGACGTCACCGTTTTTTTGAGGCCGGGGAGGAAAAAGAAGTCCCGGATCACATCGGCGTGAGAATGGCTCAGTCCGGGATAGTTACCATCATTGATGAGGACAAGGGGTCAACTGAAACGGCGTGGCCTGAAGATAAGGCGATAAAAGGTACCGTCAGAGCGTCCTCTACCAGGAAAAAAAAGAAAAAGGGAGGCAGCTGAGTTCGGGATTCTGGGGGAACTGACCAGGGTGATCGTTTGAAAATATTTTCCATTTGAGGTGGGATACAAGAACAGAACACCTTATAGGATAGGTCATTAATCCTAATGGCAATCACCAAAACTGCATGTGATTCTCATAAGTACCAGGGACTTTCAACACACAAGACCGTGCCGTGGTTGAATAATGAATCATTGAATTGAAATGGAACGTATTTGTGAGAATCACTGGGTCAAAAAGCTCCCCCAGATAAAAATTCCCGAATTTTTTGAGCGATGAGCAGAGCAATGAAGAACCGAAACAAAATTTGAGGGATTTAACATGGCTTATAAATACAAAATTCACAGCCAGAGTATCTGTGAGGGCCGGTACGAGATTTTCTATGGGGTTTGGGACCAGGTCTACGATTATTTTTGCCTGGGCAAGGGAGGTTGATAATGGCAATCCGGTTGAAAGCGGTTAAAAAGTGGTCTGACAGCCTCTACACCGTGACGGTGGAGGACACGGGACAGGTGATCGGCCAGGATGAATCCGGGGCCGATGTTTATCAAACCTATTCAGTTAAATACAACCCGGCCACCGGCAGGGAAGCCCTGAAAACCAGCATTGAGGCGTTG
>JAFDLS010000158.1:0-312 GCA_019306365.1 Deltaproteobacteria bacterium | reverse complement strand
AATTATGGCGACCGCAAAAAGAACCTTCAGGGCGATGGCCACCATTGAAAACGCCACTCTGTTGAATGGCGCCACCGAGGAATTTTCAAGCGATGTTGATCTTGAAACCGACGGTTACGAGGGAAGCCATATAACGGTTGACGTGACCTGGGACGTCTCCGGGACGGAAAACGTCCAGGTCGGTTTTTACGGCTCCCTGGATGGCGCTAACTATGATGATGAACCGTTCTTTTCCCAGGAGCTTGAAGTCAGCGCGGGCAACACGGTGCAGTATTCCTTCATCATCAAGGACGTGCTCCATTTCCGGGTTGG
>JAFDLS010000157.1 GCA_019306365.1 Deltaproteobacteria bacterium | reverse complement strand
GAATCCGAGTAAAATCATCCAGGCTGAAGGCGCGTTTCAAGAACCAGCGCCGAAAGGTCCACATATGGCCCAGGACGATAATGTTATGGGCCATGAGCTTGACCTCATTTTCCTTTAAAAATAAAATTCCATCCTTCAATCCCTGAGACAGGATGCCTTCAAAGATGCCGGTGATCCGCTCATCATTGGCCAGAACGTATCTAAGCGCTTCATGTTCGAGTGAATTTGATTCCTGATAAATGAGAAGTATCAAATCCTGCATACGGTCGCAGACCTGGAAGTAATTCGAGATGGCGTTTACAAGCGTCTCCCGTGCGGTGCTGTCTTCATCAAGGGCCTGTCTCACTTTTGATTCCATCTCCGCATGAATGGCCTCACAGACTAGGTAGAGCACGTCTTCCTTGGACCCGATGTACTCGTAAAGACTGCCGATGGACATGCCCGCCATGCGGGCTATTTCACGAGTGGTGGTTGGATGAAAGCCTTTTCGCACAAATAATTTTATGGCGGCGTCCACGATTTGCCGCCGTCTTTTTTCGACCAGGCTGGTGTCTTTGACCATCGTGGGGACATTTTTCATCGGCTGTAATTTAGGAGTCATGCGATCACCCTGACTGAGCGTTCGTTCAGAATAATAGCCAAATAAAACCCCTCTGTCAAGCGTTTTTACCAGAACCCGATAATCACGCTTCTATAGTAATTGCCAGAATTACTTTCCGTTTGATAACCAGGTGGGTTCAAGGTACTGCCAGCGGCTGACATGATATAACAAATGGAGACCTTACAAAACCAGTAATTTTGTTGAAATCGCGGAAGGCGAAAATTTAACCCGCAGGAATATTGTTAATATTTCGAGGACTTAACCGCTGCAGCGTCAGCGAAGCGGCGCTCATGAGTTCGGCTAGAGGACGAAGTTTTGCAGAGGTTTCAAATGGCAATTATATGATATATGGCGTTTGTCGTAAGGTGGTTTATAAGAATGGCCGAAACTAAACCTTCTCCTACCCCAAGGTCGAACGGAATATATTTATGACAAACGATCTACCCCCCGGGAAGGTCTGGCGAGAAAATTGGGACTGGTCCTGATGGCATAACAGAAGAAACGTGTCAATGAGACGCTGTACATAGCGGCTTTCACACCCCTTGACCAAGCCCCTTAGACTTAGTATTATTCTATTCAAGATTAAAGAGGGTTTTTTAGGCAAACCTCCTTTTTAGCGGCGTGTCAAAAAGGAAATTCAATGACCGGCCCGTTAGAACAAAAATTTACGGACCTAAAAAAGATCCTGCAAGGGTTCGAGTCCGCCCTGGTTGCCTTTTCCGGCGGGGTGGACAGCAGTCTTCTCCTCAAGGCCGCCTCAGACGCCTTGCCGGATCGTGTTGTCGCGATAACCTTCCGGTCAATTCTCAGCCCGCCGGGTGAGGTCCAAGCCGCACAGAAGACCGCCCGGGATTTGGGCGTCAAGCACCTGATAATTGATTTTGAGCCTCTCGATCTGGAGGAAATTAGAAGCAATCCCAGGGACCGTTGCTATCACTGCAAGAAAAACCTGGCTGTTTTATTGAAGGCGGAGGCCGAAAAGAGGGGTTTGGCGGTCGTCCTGGAAGGCGGCAACGCCGATGATCAAATGGATTATCGCCCCGGGGGCCGCGCCGTGATCGAGGCAGGCCTCTACAGCCCCCTCAAGGAGGCTGGTTTGGCCAAGGCGGACGTGCGGACCCTGGCGCGAAAACTTGGTTTAAAAAACTGGGATCGTCCCGCCCTGCCCTGTCTGGCCACGCGTTTCCCATACGACACGCTGCTTACCTCGGAAGCGCTCCAGCAGGTCTTCGAAGCTGAAAAGCTGCTGGCTGAACATGGCCTTTTTGGCGGACGAGCCCGGCATCACGGCGACATCCTGCGCCTGGAACTTCCCCAGCCTTTGATGGGGCGGGTGATGGACGAGGAACTTCGCCGAACCCTGGTGGCTGGATGCAAGGAGCTGGGATTCAGATTTGTAACCCTGGACCTGACCGGGTATCTGAGCGGCGTGTTTGATGGAAAAAACGACAATAATAATTCTTGAGCGAGTCACTTGATATGGCTGAAATATTAGGCATTCTGGTTAATTCCGATAAAAATTTGAGCCACCTGATTAGCATCGTCTGGGCGGCCAGGTCCAAGGGTAAGGAAGTGATGATCTTTTTTACTCACAGGGGCGTGCTTTTAACTCAGGACCCAAGGTTCAAGGAGCTTGAATCCCTGGCTGAAATGAGCCTTTGCAAAGAATCTTATGAGGCCCACAACCTGGACCCGGAACTGGAGATTCCGGGGATAGACGAATCCGGCTTTGCCAATCAGTCTCGACATGGCGACCTGATATATTACAGTGACCGGTATCTGGTTCTCTAGCGGAGTAAAAGGTTGAAATGGAAAACAAAAATGGTGTGGCTTTCTTGGTCCGCAGCCCCGCTGACATCTGGGAATGCACCCGCAGTTGTGTCGGACTGAGCATAGAAAACTTGAACGTCGCTCTTTTTATTATTGACGCGGCCATTGAAATGGGAGAACGTATGGAAGCCTTCCTCGATTTAATGGAGATGATCGACGACCTGGAAGGCAAGATATTTTCTAACATACGAAAAGACGCAGACCGGATCAGGTTTATCAAATTCATGACTGTTAATGAAATGGCCCGTGAGATTCGTAAATATGATCTGCTGGCGGCTTTTTAGGGACGGATGGAATGAAAATACTGCATATCTTCAAGACCGAACCGGACGACGTGACCGACACCCTGGTGGAAGCCTGGGGGGGGATAAATGAGGTCACTAGAATCTGTCTTTATCAAAAACCTGTAGACTACGATCAACTGATTGGCCTTATCTTTGAAAGCGACAGGGTTTTGTGCTGGTGATAGCTGACGGTCGCTGACGGGTTGTCTGAGGCAGGCTATGGATATCCTCTTAGTAACACCGGAAATTACTCCCTTTGCCAGGGTCGGGGGTCTGGGTGACGTTTCTCATCATCTTTCCAGAGCCCTGGATGAACGAGGCCATCACCTTCGTGTAATTACTCCCAAGTATCGTTACACCGAGGCGGCCGGGTATCCCTTGACCCGGATGTCTGAAGAAGTGACCATTCCGCTTGCCCACCAGGAAAAGGTGGCTGAATTTTTCTCCACCCAAATCGGTAACGGGGTTGAAGTCTATTTTGTGGGCTGTGACGCTCTTTATGATCGGGCCGAGCTTTACGGGAATGAGTTCGGTGATTACGAGGATAACGCTGAACGTTATATCTTTTTCTCCAGGGCTGTGCTTGAGTTCGTTCACCGGTTCGATCTGAGTCCGGAAATCATTCACTGCCATGACTGGCAAACGGGTCTGATTCCTGTTTACGTCAAAACCCTTTATCAGGACTTGAAAAACCTGAAAAATACGGCCACGGTCTTTACCTTTCACAACTTGGGGGCACAAGGCGTTTTCATGCAGTATGATTTCCCGATTACGGGCCTGGGTTGGGATTTTTTCACGCCTGAATACATCGAGTTTCATGGAAAATTCAACTTCGCCAAGGCCGGCCTGATCTTCGCGGACCTAATCAGCACGGTCAGTCAGAAGTACGCTCAGGAGGTCTTGACGCCCGAGTATGGTTTTGGTTTGGAGGGGGTTCTCCGGGCCAGACAAAAAGAAATCTGCGCCGTGCTCAATGGTGTGGATTATCTGGTCTGGGATCCGGCGGTGGATAAGGACATCGCGGAGAATTTTTCTCCTGACAACCTGGCCCCAAAGGCTCAATGCCGGCAAAATCTGGCTCAAGCTTATGATCTTACCGCAGACGACGCGCCCCTGGTGGCTATCATCTCCCGGCTGGTGGATCGAAAGGGCTTTGATCTCATCACGGCGGCTGTGGACCGCCTCATGACCCTGGAGATGAAACTGATCGTCCTTGGCTCCGGGGATGATAAATACCACGTGTCTTTGAAGGATATCGCCGCCGCCTACCCTGACCGAATCGCGGTCAAACTCATGTATGACAACTCCCTGGCCCACAAGGTGATGGCCGGGGCGGACATATTTCTTATGCCTTCACGGTATGAACCGTGCGGGCTTGAGCAGCTTTACAGCTTGAAGTATGGAACCATACCCGTGGTTCGCTCCACCGGGGGTCTGGCCGACACAATAATAGACTGCGGCGAAGACCCGAAAAACGGAAACGGGTTTAAGTTTTTGAACTACACTACCGAAGACTTATTTGAGGCCATGTCGCGGGCGGTAAAGCTGTTCAGGGACAGGGAGTCCTGGAAGAAATTGATGCTCCGGGGAATGAGCTATAACTTTACCTGGGACACGGTCGCGGCTGAGTATGAAAATCTGTATCGCCGGGCACAAGAAAAGGTAAGCAGCAACAATGTCGCCCAGATCAAATAGCGTTTCGGTATTAGATAAGGTCATCCGTATATCCAATTCCACGGTGGATATCGAGCGGCGGTTGAATAACCTTCTCGATCTGCTTAAGAGGGAATTCAAAACGGATAAGGCTGGTCTTTTTACGCTGGACCGGGATGGGATGGCGCTGGTCCTGCGCAACATGGACAGCAGCGATCCGAAAAAGCCTGAGACACTTCGTTTCGAACTCAAAGACAGCTTCATTGGCCGCACGGCCTTTATGCGTAAACCTATCTTGCTGGGGCCGGATCAGCGCGGAAAGCAGGATTGGCCGCTTCAAGCTTTTTTCCAGAAATATAACACGCTGGCCACTTTTCCGATAATGGACGACCAGCACCTGTATGGAGTTCTGGCCCTGCTCAATATCGAGCCTCGCGAATACACGCCCAGACAGCTTTCGTTGCTCGATTCCATCTCTCGAGAGATGGCCGGAACCATCCGCAATTCAAGGCTGTATGTTGAAGCCAAAAAACGTATTGCCGAGTTGTCGGTTCTTTATGAGGTGGGTAAGGCGGTCAGTTCAACGATTGATCTGGATAAAATTTTAGACAAGGTGGTCACCATCAGCGCCAATGTGCTCATGGCCGAAGGCTGCGCCCTTAATGTTCTGGACGAAAGCACCGGTGTGTTGCGCGTGGCCGCTGTATTCGGAAACATACCTGCTGCCTGCCGGTTCAAGCATCTGCTGGACAAAAAAGATAAGTCCATCGAGGAGGTGATGCGCTTATGCGTTTCTCGCGGTGAAGCATACTTTGGTCCAGCTTCCAAGGACATCTTCTGTAAATACATAAAAAAGGAAGGTGAAGACAAATCAATCCTGTGCCTGCCTTTAAGTTTCAAAGGCCCGTATAAAGGAACTTTGAGCCTTTATAACAAGACCGCCGCCGCGTCTGGCCAGCGCCAGGAGTTCAACCGCGAAGACCTTGAACTCATGACCACCATGGGGGCCATGATCTCCAGTTCCCTGGAAAACGCCCTGACTTTCCAGACCGTTGACGCTCTGGGCCAGCATAATGAAGACCTGGTCCGCAGCCTGAGCTCCCTTTACGAAATCAGCAGCGCCATGATGACCACGGTCAAGATGGACGAGCTTCTTAATGTCATCATCAATGCCCTGACCCACCGGCAGGGGCTTGGTTTTGAGCGAGCCCTGCTGTTCCTGGTGGATGAGGAGGAAAAATACCTGACCGGCGCATCCATGTCTAATGTCACGGTTGAAGAACGAGCGGAAAAAGCTGAGGACTTGGCCGTGGCTTTGAGCCACCAACCTGTTTTGACTTCCGAGCAGGCCGGCCGTCTTCAGGATTTTCGTAACCTCAAGCTTCCTCTCAACAAAGACGGCGGGGTCCTGGTTCAGACAGTTCTCAATAAAAAACCGGCCATTGTGTCAGATGTGGACCCGGATTGGGATTCGGCCAGGATGTTTGATTTCGGCCGCCAACCTTTCGCATCCATACCCATGCTCGCCAAAGGCAAGGTTGTGGGTGTCTGCGTGGTGGATCGAGCCTTCAGTCAGGACCCGATCACAACGGAAGACATACGCAATCTTTCCATGCTGGCGAACCAGACGGGGCTGGCCATTGAAAACTCCCAGCTGTATGAATACATTGAAAACGTCAATAAAGAGCTGACACAGGCCCGTGAACGGCTCATAGAAGCTGAAAAGCTGGCCGCTCTGGGTGAGATGGCCGCGGGCATGGCGCATGAGATTCGTAATCCCCTCGTTTCCATCGGCGGCTTCACCAGGCGCATACTCAAGGTGATTGATAAAGACTCCCCGATTATTCCATACATAAAGGTTATCATTGATGAGGTCACGCGCCTGGAAAAAACCCTCCACGACGTTCTTGATTTCGCCCGCGACACCCAGGGGCATTATTCCTGGTACGCCTTAAACGAGGTGGCGGACGAGGCCCTTTACCTGCTGAAGCGGGACCTGATTGAGGCACAGATCGAGGTGATTAAGGATTTCCATTATAACCTTCCAAATGTTTACGTGGACGAGCGGCAGATCAAGCACGTCTTCTTCAACCTGTTCCTGAACGCCTATCAGGCCATGGAAAAAGGCGGGAAACTAACTGTTCGAACCTTTTTAACCCAGATTAATGAGATGCCCGCGGTAGCCTGCGAGGTGGCTGACACCGGACCGGGCATCCCGCCGGAAGTTCTGCCTAACATTTTTAACCCCTTTTTCACCACAAAAGATACCGGGGCGGGTCTGGGCCTGTCAATTGTTCACAAGATATTAAGCCGGCATCATGGGGAGATAGACGTGTTCAACAGGAAGGAAGAGGGAGCTTCCTTTATCGTCAAACTGCCTTCCATTGAATACGCCGGGATCTATATGGGTTGAGACCTCTGCAAAACTTCGTCCTTTAGCTGACCTCATGATAGTAATATTCCTGCGGGTTAAATTTTCACCTTCCGCGATTTCAACAACTTTACTGGTTTTGCAGAGGTCTCGGGTTAGAGTGAAAACCTCTTTAGGATTCCGCTTTTGGAGGTCTCCAGTGGTTCTGAATCTGCTTGCGAATAAACCGTTCCAGGGCCCCATTTTTATCAAGCAGCCTGGGATCAAGGTTTGCCAGGGGGATTTCCGCCCGGGCCATGGTCCGGTGTCCGCCGGCTGAGCCAAATTCGCCAAATGCGCTAGATAGAAGCCTGCCCGCGTCCTTCCTGATACCGGCTGTACGAAGGATAATAATAAGGTGATCTCTGACAATACCGGTCACAAGGCTCTGGTTGATTTCATAGACCTTCATGAAAAAGTCGGCCAGCAGAACCAGGATGTCCGAGTTGTCCACCTGCCCCAGATGAACGGAAGCCAAACCCTTGAGTATCGAAAACCGGGCCAACGCTATCTGGAAGTATTTAAGCATGGCCCGTGTCATTTCCGAGTTTTCGATCTTATTGATTAAGTTCTTGTTCGTGTATGGAAAGAGGAAACGAAAAGCCCTCATGTCCTCCAGCTGACCCTGCCGGGCGAAATTATTGGTGTCGGTTTTTATGCCGTAGAACAGGGCCGTGGACAGGTTCCGGCTCGGAACAATCTTGGCCGCGCGAAGATACTCGGTCATGATGGTCGCCGTTGCGCCGTAATCAGGTCTCACATCAATAAACGGGGCATCTAATCCACCCAGGGGATGATGATCAATAATGAGATCAAATTCCATCCCGTTCAGGTTCTCATAGTGCGGGGGCTGAGAATCGACTATAGCCCGGCGCGTGAACGTTTTCGGGTCAACCTGGCGCAATGAAACAATAGGGATTTTTAGCAATTCGATCATCGCCAGATTATCGGCGCGTTTGATGGTGTTAGAATGGGCAATCGTTACCGATGCCACCCGCCTCCAGAGCACTCTTTTCAAGGCCAGGGCGCTCGATATGGCGTCCGGATCGGCATGTATTACCACAAGAACCCGATCATCACTCTGAATAGCGCCGTACAGCAGGTTGAGACGCTCAATCATCGTGCTCGATCGAGGTAAGATATGAGTTTTATTAACCATAATAATATAAAAACAAAGTCCGGCTATTTAGGCCGGTTCATCTCCTTGGGTAAAGGTAAGGCCTCAATCTCTGATTTCAATAGCACTTTTATGTTTTGCGGCCAAACGCGTTCGATTTTTAAACCCAGAGGCAAATCAACATTACCGGCTGAAATATTAATCAAATGTTCTCCGGCGGGGAACGTCCCCAGGTTGACCTGAATCTGGACCTCACCTTCCTTCAGAGTGGCCGCCTGAAGACGGCGGCCGGTGAGTTCCACATTGACTTCGCGCGTTGATTCCCTGTCCAGAACCAGGCCGGAAGCCACATTAGCAAACCTGACCGGCACCTTGACGTTAACGTGAAAGTCCTGCTGACCGGCCAAAGCCAGCCAGAACAGAGCGACCAGGGCAAAGGCGCCGAGTTTGACCCCCCAATTTTCCACAAAAACCACTTTTAAAAAGCCCTGGATAGTGGGTCTGGATACCGAAATCAGTCCCAGCCAATCCTTGAGTTGAACCACCAGCGAATCCGGCTCCTGCCAGGTGGAAATCTCGCCCGAAACGACTGTGGAAACCTCACTCCGTTCCTCAGACACAACCAGGCAGACCGCGTCCGTGCGCTCCGACAATCCCACCGCGGCTCGATGCCTCGTGCCGTGCTGTTCGGGCAGATCGTCCCTGTCGCTCAAAGGCAAAATGGCGCCCATCTCCTTCAAACGGCTGTCAGCAATGATAACGGCCCCGTCGTGACTCGGTGAGTGAGGATTGAAGATGCTTTTTAACAAGGCCGCGCCGGGCAGACCCATAACCGGCTGGCCGGAGTGAATGAATTCCGCCGGGTTGTCATCGCGAACCAGCACGATTATCGCCCCGGTTCCTTCACGGGCCAGATCAAAAACGACCCGGACAATTTCCTGAACCACGGCAGCCTCGGAAAAATAACGCCGCGACCTCAAATAACGCAGCGGGCTGACCTTTTCTAGAACCTGTCTGATTTCGGATTGAAAAAGGATGAGCAACAGGATGACCAGAACCTGCCAGAGTACCTGAAACGCCCAGGTGGTCATAAAGAGGCCCCAGAACTTGGCCAGGGAATAGATCATGGCCAAAACAACCAGGCCGATGAGCACGCGCAGAGCCTTGGTCCCGCGAAACCAGACGAAAAGCTGGTAGGCAACGAGACTCAGGAAGAAAATATCAAATAAATCCCGGATGGTTAGTGTCGGGATGATACCCAGGACAGACAAAATCCGTCTCCTTACAATGTGAGACCTCTACGCTGCAGCGGCATATGTCAGTCTCAAATTTAAGTCCTCGAAATATTGGCCATATTCCTGCGGGTTAAATTTTCGCCTTCCGCGATTTCAACGAAATTACTGGTTTTGCAGAGGTCTCAATGTGTAATATAACCTAAAACTTCTTTAGAAGAAAAGAAATTCATGAATAATTTTATTGGCGTCCGGCCTGTATGCGGGGTAAGTCTGGTTTTAAAATCAAGCATCATTATTTTCTCAATTTCGGATCAATACTTGTAACAAGGTAAGTTTTGAGATAAAAGAAATCTATGGAAAATGCAACACAAATCGGTCCGGGTATCTATATGGTGGCCGGTCCTGATTTAACCGACCCCCGCGACGCTTTGGCCTACCTGATTGAAGATGAAAATGATCTGGCCATGATTGACGCCGGAGCCGGTCCCAGCTACCACCGGATCATAGACCAAATACGGTTGGCCGGTCAAGACCCTGGCCGGT
>JAFDLS010000374.1 GCA_019306365.1 Deltaproteobacteria bacterium | reverse complement strand
AACCCTTGCGGCATAAACGGAGTCAGGATGACCTCAATGACCCGTCTGCTTGACTCCCGGATAGATCCGGCCATGGTTCGAGAAAGAATCATTTACCATTTTGAACGTATTTTTAACCTCAATCTCAACCCCTGGCCGCTCACAATAGCGAAACAAGCTGGAAAAACGAATGACTCGAAGAACCCCCAAACCGCGTTGGCTTAGCCGAAAGATACCCTCACCAGGCTTAAGTTCGAGAGTTTCCGGTCTGCTGAAAGACCTTTCCTTACACACGGTCTGCCAGGAAGCCATCTGCCCCAACCAGGGTGAATGTTTTGGTCACGGCACACACCTTCCTGCTGCTCGGCCCAAACTGCACCCGAAATTGCGCCTTCTGCGCCGTGAAAAAGGAACGAGTGGTTCCACCGCAGGAAACGGAACCGGACCGGATCGCTCAGGCGGTATCTCGAATGGATTTGAAATTCTGCGTTCTGACCATGGTTACTCGGGACGATCTGCCCGGCGGGGGAGCCGAGCATGTCGCCAACACCATCTTTGCCTTGAGAAATCGTTGCCCAGATGTTGTGCCTTGAGAAATCGTTGCCCAGATGTTGGAGTGGAGGTGCTTATCTCAGATTTTGGAGGCAGTGAGACCGCTTTGATGACGGTTCTTGAAACTCAACCCGAGGTGCTAAACCATAATATCGAAACCGTGTCCAGGCTGTATCCCGAGGTCAGACCGCAGGCCGATTACCGCCGCTCTCTTGAACTTCTGGCCAGAGCTGATTCTTACCGGCCTAAACTGGTTACAAAATCCGGCATGATGCTCGGCCTGGGTGAGACGCGAGACGAGGTTCTTGAGGCAATGGATGGCTTGAGGGCCGCAGGCTGCGATCTGCTCACCCTGGGTCAATACCTGTGTCCATCAGAGAAACACCACCCTGTGGCGCGTTATGTCCCGCCAGAGGAATTTGATGAACTGAAGACAGAAGCCTTGAAAAAAGGTTTTACCGATGTGGCCAGCGGCCCCTATGTCCGCAGTTCGTATAAGGCGGAAGATTTATTTAAACGGGCCTTAGCAGCGTGGTCATAAATGATTCCGGATGGAAGGAGCGAAGTGTATGCTCATGCGAAGGCGCTTTTTTAGCTGCACTCTGTTAAAAGTCTTCTGCCTGGTCTTGATCGCAATGATGCTCGGGGCCGTGAACGGCTGCGTACTGAAGCCTCCGCCGCCTCCGGATTGGAATAATCACACTCAGACCATGACCTGGGCTGAAGCGAAAGCATACTGCAAGAACCTTAAACTTGGCGGGTATCAGGATTGGAGGCTTCCGAAACCCAAGGAATTGAAAACACTGTTTGACCTTAATTTCGTGCCAACCATACGGCCCGGTTTATTCAAATACCCGCAAACCTGGTGCTGGTCCGCAAACTGGGATGTGCTTTCATCTGAGGCTTTTTACGCTGATTTTACCTCCGGGAAGATAAGAAACGCACACCGTAAGACCAGTTTCAGCGTTCGAGCCGTGCGTAAATAAACCTGTTTAAAGCTACTTTTTATCTTTCAGGAAATCATGACCGGAAGTCTGGATTATTAACCAAGGCCTTTATCCGAAGATATACCAGGAATACAGTCCTATCAATAAGCGCCTCCGTGCTCTAAAGTGTTTGTTATAAATATGACCCATTTGGTCCAGGGCAGTAGAAGATTTAGTTACGGCTATTCTAGTAAGCCGCCTTACGACAAACGCGAAAACATCATGTAATTGCCATTTGTTATATCGTGGCGGTCGCTGTTGGAACCTTGATTTACCTGTTAATCTAACCGAATTTAATTCTGGCAATTACTCTAAAAAATAACCACCTGCAATACCTGTCAGTCCCTAATCAGGACTACATTAATGAAAAAATAAAATTTGATTTCAATAATTTATCTATTTTTCAAGTTGATCTATAAGGTGTTTCAAACGGCAGGAAAAGCGTTTTTGTATTTTTTTAGACATCAAAAAGGGGACGGATTCAATGTCATTGCCCAGGATTGATTTGGGAGGAAGGTCATGCCCCGTAAAAGGCGTGTCGAATAGGGATTCCAGCTTTTTTTGATCCACCTCGTTCTGCTCAAAAGAAAATTCCAGGAAATTAGACATCAGCATGCTCTCCTTCTGAAAAGAGGGAATATGCAAATTACAGTCCAAATCAAAGACAGCCTTGTAAGATATATTTATATATTAATTTTAGCAAGTTAGATTATACCGAGGATCGAAACAATCTAGGATGCCGGGCAGGTTTTTCCTTTTTTGACGTTTTTACGGCATTTTTCAGACAGGAGAATTAGAGCGGCTGCCAGGATATGGTCCCGATTGAAAACAAAGTCATTTGAGACCTCTGCAAAACTTCGTCCTTTAGCCGAATTCATGAGCGCCGCTTCGCTGACGCTGCAGCGGCATATGTCAGGCTCAAAATTAAGTCCTCGAAATATTTGGCAATATTCCTGCGGCTTAATTTTTCGCCTTCCGC
>JAFDLS010000156.1 GCA_019306365.1 Deltaproteobacteria bacterium | reverse complement strand
TGAAGCCGGATCAATTTCAAAATTGACATCCTTCAAGGCTCGGAGACTAACCTCCCCAACTTGATAGTCCTTGTAAACGTCTTTAGCCACTACTAGAGCCATGATATTCTCCTAAAAATGCAATTGTTTCATATATAAACAGCAGCGAAAAAAAATTTTACTGCAGCCAGCTTTTCCGCTCAGCTAATCCTTTTTTTCACCCTTTCCCAGGATTGTGTAATCAGAAAGCTTTCTTCCATGTTTTCGATCATCCGGATGAACTTTTTCCACGGCGCGGCGAATGAAAGTATCTCTTTGGGAACGAACGGCCTGGCTGAAATGTCAAACATCCCAATGATAGCTCGAGGATTATCAAGGTTATTTTCAAGATAAGGGGTCGAAACGATCGTACTGCAACCTGAACCGAAGGGAGTGATGACTCCATTTTGATCAGTTTCCTCAAAACCGGCGAGCGTATAAAGGCCGGCCAAAACGTCCGGTTGAGCAAAAAAGATGACCACCTCGGGGTTGTCTGATGCCTCGAGTTTATCCCATCTTTTGAAAATAATAAATCTGCCGGGCGCTTCAAAAGATGGCAGGTTTTCCATCATCTTATTAACAATTTCAGGTGTTTTTTTGTAGCGTTCCCCTTCGAGTTTTCCAGGAATGCCGCAGGAGAGAAAATATTCGAAGTTCGGCATGATATCCTGGGCGTAACCAAGGTACCTTTTACCGCCGCCGCAGCCAATCGAATCAGAGCCGAAGCAGAGGGAATCTCCCTTACGCACCTTTGCCAACGGCGCGATAATACATTGATGCGCCTTTGGAGGCTGAACCAGTTCAGCGCCTTCTTCGTTATCACTGTAATAGAAAGTGAATGGCAGTTCCGCGGTTTTGAAATATTTTCTCCAGAGTCTTAGAAATTCCTCCTTGATTTTCAAATCCATGATTTTACCTCCTTCCGTCAAAAAAATATTATAAATATTTTAAATACCAGATTGACGCGTATATATCAGCGTAACTACTATCTCCACATGATGTCAAGTTAGGAATGTCCGATTATTTTTATCATTGCCTCCTGAAGAATTTCATCCGATTGTTGATATCCGATAACGTCCCTCACATAATGTTATATTTTAGTCAGACGGCATTTCGAAAAATCGGAATGCCAGCGGATCCGGTAACCCCCGGTCTAAAAAGTTAACAAGAAAAAACAATGGAATGATATCCGACAATTAAGGGGATTCATAAAAAATAAGTAACCTTCCATGAGCAGGATTAATAATGTAACCTTTCGCCGAATCGTGGATATCGTATATAAGGAATCCGGGATCGTGCTCGAAAACAAACAGGAACTGGTTGAGGCTCGCCTTATCAGTCTGTGCCGTAAACAGGGTTATGAAAGCCCGGAAGCATTCCTCAAACTCCTAAAAAAAGACAGAACAGGCTCCCTTCTGGTTGAGCTTTTAAATCAGGTGAGCACCAATGTAACCCATTTTTTTCGAGAAAAGGCTCATTTTGATTTCGTCATCAGGACACTAATGCCCAAATTGGAGGTTAAAAAAAAGACGGAAGGTTCAAACAGAGTCCGCTTTTGGAGCGCCGCCTGTTCCAGCGGTGAAGAACCATACAGCCTTGCCATGGCGATTCATCATTATAGAGCAGGCAATGCGGAGTGGGACCTTAAAATCCTCGCCACCGACATCTCAACCCAAGCCCTCCAAAAGGCCCGCCAGGGGTTGTATTCTCGGCAGGAGGTAAAAAAAACGCCTCCTCACCTTTATAAGCGCTATTTTTCCTTAATCGACAACCATGACGATCCTGTTTATAAAATTTCGGATGAAATCAAACAGATGATAGCTTTCAGGCGGCTAAACCTCCTCAAAGAAGACTACCCCTTTTCTGGCTTGTTTGACCTGATCATGTGCCGTAATGTGATGATATACTTTGACACCCAGACCAAAGAAGCCTTAATGAAGCGTTTTCGAAAGTATCTGCACCCCGGAGGCATTCTTATTATCGGTCACACCGAGTCCCTGACCGGATATGAAAAATATTTTAAGCGCGTGGGGATAGGGATTTATGAAAAGTAGATTGAGACCTTGGACGGTTTTTCTATCCAGCCGCCGCCCAGCAGAATATCCTCATCATAAAAAACGGCGGCCTGGCCCGGGGTGATGGCCGATTGCGGTTCATGAAAAATAACTTTAGCTCTGTTCCCAAGGAGGAGATTCACCTCGGCCAGGGCCGGACGGTGCCGTGATCGAATCTGGACTTTTGCCGTGAATTGGGTTTCCGAGGGAGCAAAACTCCAGACCAGGTCACGAACAAGGGCGACTTTGGAAAAAATGTGCTGTTTTGTTCCGAGCACAACACGATTATTTTTACTGTCAAGAGACAAAACATAATATGGTTCCGGCCCGGGGATCCCGAGCGAACGGCGTTGACCAATGGTATAATGAACCAACCCTCGATGACGGCCCAGAACACGGCCTTCAGTATCAACGAAGTCACCAGGGGTAATATCGCTTTGAGCCAAGCGGGCAAGAAGAAAGTCTCTGTAGTTCTTACCGAATAAAAAGCAGGCATCCTGGCTTTCCATCCGGGGAGTCAAACCGAGGCTGAGAGCTTCCTCTTTTACTTCCTCCTTGGCCGTGTTAGCCAGCGGAAATACGGCCCGTGAAAGCGTTTCCGGAGAGAGCCGGCAAAGGAAGTATGTCTGATCTTTATTCCTGTCAAAGGGCCGTGACATAATCGGGGTCGCACTCTCCTCAATGGTAACCAGTTGAGCGTAATGACCGGTAGCCAGGTAGTCAGCCCCTTTAAGCTTGGCTTCTTCCCAGAGGAGGTTGAATTTGATCACAGGATTACAGGCCACACAGGGACTGGGGGTTTCTCCCAACACATACGATCTGACAAAAGGGTTCACGATCAGTTTCTCAAACTCTAAAGACAGATCGAGAACTTCAAGGTTCAGGCCGATAAGGCGGGACGCTGTTTGAGCCTGATCCAGGGCGGGAGGGTTGGTTGTCAAGGCCAAATGAAAGGCAATGACTTCATGGCCCTGTTCAATAAGGCGGCGGGCAGCTATTGTCGAGTCAACACCGCCGGACATGGCCACGGCCACGCACGAGCCGGGTTTGGGCTTAAACGGTTTCCATTTAAATCTGCTGTTCATCAAAAGGCGCCTCGACGAAAATCGCAGAAATAGATTAAAAAAGGGGCTATGCCCCTTATGCGGGTCCTTTTTTATATGAACCCGGGTTTAACATATTGAGACCTCTGCAAAACATCGTCCTTTAGCTGACCTCATGAACCCCGCTTCGCTCACGCTGCAGCGGTATATGTCAGGCTCAAATTTAAGTCCTCGAAATATTAGTAATATTCCTGCGGGTTAAATTTTCGCCTTCCGCGATTTCAACAAAATTACTGGTTTTGCAGAGGTCTCATGTCTGGTTTTCAAAGCATTTTGGTACTATTGAATTTAACCGACATGGCTCGCGGCGGGCATACAGCGATACAAAGTTCGCAGGCGCTGCACTTTTCCGGCTCAAAGACAATTTCCATGTCTGGCCTCTTGACCCACAAAGCACTGGTGGGGCAGACTGAAGTACAGGTCCCGCACTGATAACAAATATTCTCGTTACGGTGGATTTCCTGGCCAACCTTCTCAACTCTGACGCCCATCTCTTTTAGGTATCGAACCCCCCGGTTGAAATCCTTCCGGCTCCCGTAAAGTTCCAGAATAAGCCGTCCTTCCTGATGCGGATAGATGATGGCCGATAGAATGTTGAAGGTTAAATCAAACCTTCTCACCAGATCACAGACAACGGGCTGGCCCACAACCGATCTGGGGAAATGCAAACTGAGTATTCTGGAGTAATTAATAACGACCTCCGTTACTTGAGCCTTTCCCGAACGCGCTTGAAGCCGGGCAAAGCTTTTTCAATCATTTTTTCATCAACACAATAGGCCAGGCGGAAATAACCGGGCTTCCCAAAACCTGACCCCGGGACAACCAGGATGTTTTCTTTTTGCATTTCACGAGTGAAAGCCACATCGTCTTCGATTGGGGAACGAGGGAAAAGATAGAAGGCCCCTTGAGGTTCAATCAGATCGTAATCGCACTCCTTCAAACCTTTTACGAAGATGTCTCTCCTTCGTTTATAGATACCGATGTCCACACTTTTTCCCTGAAGCCGAGCCACAGCGCGCTGCATCAATACCGGGGCATTCACATACCCTATTATCCGGGTATTTAGAATCAAACCGCCTAGAAGCAAATTTTTTTCAGGGACCTCAGGATGAATCGCTAAAAAGCCAATTCGCTCGCCGGGTAAAGAAAGATCTTTGGAATAGGACGTCACGGAAATGACGTGCTTATAATGAGCGAATACACTGGGCACCACAACGCCGTCATATATAATTTTACGGTAGGGTTCATCTGAAATAAGAAAGACCGGCCGGCCAACCTTTGAGCTAATTCCCTCTAGAAGAGCGCTCAGATCGCGAATGTTCTCCTCAGGATAAATCACACCGGTCGGGTTGTTGGGCGAATTGATCAAAACAGCCCTGGTCTTGCCGGTAAAAGCCGCCTCAATATTTTTTAGATTAAGAGTGAAATCAGGATTTGTATCAACAACCTTTATCTCGCCGCCGTGGTTGTCAATATAAAAATTGTACTCCACAAAATAAGGGCTGGAAACAATGACCTCATCGCCAGGATTGAGGATGGTCTTGAGAGCGACATTCAAACCTCCGCCAGCGCCTACGGACATGATAACGTCATCTGACGAAAAATTTAAGCCGAATTCATCACTCAAATACTCAGCCACAGCCGACCGGGTTTCCGGAAGCCCGGCGTTTGACATGTATCCATGCAGTCCAGGCGTCTTGTCCGCGGCTAACTCTTGTAGAATGTTTTTAAACTCAACGGGCGGCTCCACGTCCGGGTTTCCCAGTGAAAAATCGAATACATTTTCCGGCCCCACTTCAGCCCGGAGTCTGTCTCCGGCTTCAAACATCTCGCGTATCCATGACGCCCTCTGGATAAACCCTTGTATTTTTTCAGCTACAGGCATAATTCATTGCGCTCACTTTCGTTTAATGCTTCCCTTCCCGATCTCTCTTTACTCGTAAGAAGTTGATACTAAGCTTTAGCAAAATAATCCCAATAGCTCAAATAAAATCGATCTGATCAGGAAAATATTTTTTCGATTTTATCACCCAGGATCTCGGCCGTAAAAGGCTTGACCACATAGTTGCTGACCCTGGCTTTCACCGCTTCAAGAATATTATCCTGCTGGGCTTCCGCTGTAACCATGAGAAAAGGCGTGTCCTGGATCCCCTCGGTTTGCCTTACATGCCGCAAGAGTTCGATACCGGTCATTTTAGGCATGTTCCAGTCGGAAATAATTAAATCCACTCGCTCCCTTTTGAGTAAATCAAGCGCTGTGGAACCATCATCCGCTTCTATAATGTTGTTAAAGTTCAGCTGGCGCAAAATATTTTTTAAAATTCGCCGCATAGTTGAAAAATCATCCACTATTAAGACCTTCATTTTTGTGTCAGCTGACATGGGTTATAGTCCCCCCTTATAAAAAATTCTGTGTTAATTAAAATAGAACAAACTTTTTTAAGGGTATCAACCCAATTTTAATTCTGACATGCTGAATGATCAGGGTATGGAAACCAGTCTCCTTGCCGGATTTTATCGGTTTTCATAACGATGACCTCGTTTGTCGAGGTATGATAGATGATTCGACGGCCTTTAAGACCGCATACATCCTGGGAGCAAACAGGAATCCCCTCCTTTTTCAAGGTCTTCTGGGCGATCTGTACATTTTGCCAGCCCTGGTTCGATTCGTCGTGAAACAATGACTTCGCGCCTCCGAAAATCTGGGCTTCCAGGTCCTCAACCATTGAACCTTGCTTGATTAACATTCGAATAAGGGCCGGTACCGCAACATTACCATATTTAGGGGTCATTTCATCCGCATGGCAGGCCTTAGGGTAAAGGAAATGAGTCATCCCGCCCCACCTTTGGCGTCTGTCGAAAAGACAGACGGCCACGCAGTAAGGCAGGAGCACTTCCCCGTCTATCATTTCAGGCATCGGGACCTCTGAAGGGAACTTGTATCCTTCAGGCAGCAAGGGAATTTCCAGCCACTCCATATTAAACTGCGTGAGGGCCCAGTGAACGTTGGCATAAAGAGCCGGGCCGATTCGAAAGCCATGCGGGCAGATTACATAATTGTGAAGATCCGCCAGGGCTGAAATTTTTCGAGCCATACTCAAACCGCCTATTTTGGTTATCTCAGGCTGCACAAAATCCACGGCTCCACTCATCATCAAATTGTTGACTGCCTTGAGCGAGTATTCATTTTCCCCGGCGGCAAATCGAACGTCCGTTTTAAAACGGATCCTGGCCATGGCCTCGTGGTCCTGCATGGGCCAGAGGGGTTCTTCAAGCCATGT
>JAFDLS010000155.1 GCA_019306365.1 Deltaproteobacteria bacterium | reverse complement strand
CGCCAGAAGGCTGGCCAAACCTGAAGGGCCGTCGTCCACGCTGGCCTGCCAACTGGCTGACGCCGTTTTAGCCATAGACGCGGCAGGCAGGCTGATTCCTTGCGAAACCTTCCTAGGGCGCAGTCAGTTCTACCTGGGTGATGTAAAAAACGGGTTCAGTAAAACAAAGTACAACAAATTTGAAAAATGGATTCTATCTCAGGGACAATTCCGGATCGATAATGAAGATTGTAGAAACTGCTTTGCCAAGATGCTTTGCGGCGGTGGCTGTTACGCCGAAAGTTTTAACAACACCGGGACGTTGCGGGCGTTGGACGAAATTTCCTGTGCTTTTGTGCGGGAAACCGTGAAGATAAACCTGTATTACATCTCTCAGATAAAGAACCTTCAGCCAAAGACATTTTCACTCATGTCAGGTAAAACCATTGAGTAAACCCGATCTAACCGCCGATATTACGAAATACAGAAAGTCAGAGTTCCTGGAGTCGGTTCGAAGTCCATCAGGTTTTTGGTTTGTTTTTCATGCGTTTTTCGGCCGCGGAATGTACCTTGACAACCGAACGGCTGAGGTACTTGAAGCTTTTTCTGAACCCCGTCTTCTGGAAGGACTCGAAACCGTTCCGAGTCTCGAAACCGTTCCGAGTGACCTGCTTGATGAGTATAGGCGCAGAGGTTTCATCGTTAACGCCGACTCGCCTGAAAGGGAAAAGGTCGTCAACCAATATCTAAAATACTACCCCAAGGCTATATCCGGGCTGTGTATGAACATGGCCGCTTTATGCAATTTCCGGTGTTTCCATTGCATTCATTTCGCTGCAAAAGGCCTGGATGACAGGCTCTTAAAACCGGGCAGGATGTCGTTTGAAACAGCCAGGTCGGCTATTGACTGGGTAGCGAACGGACTGCTGGAAAAAAAGCAGCCCCGGATGACGATAAATTTTGGTGGCGGTGAACCGCTTATGAACTGGCGGGTTATAGAAAAGGTCCTTGAATATACGCGCCAACAAATTCAGCCAAAATTAGACGTTCATTTATCTCTCAACACCAACTCCTCTTTGACAACCCCTGATATCGCGAAGACTTTAAAAATTTTCGATGTCCAAATCATCGCGAGCCTGGATGGGTCTGAGGCAGGTAACGACGCCGTTAGGAGGACAAGGTGTGATCGGCCCACCTTCGGCCTTATAAGGAAGGGCTTTGCCAACCTTGCGGCCGCGGGAATTCCGGTTCGCGCCCTTCACGTCAATTTAACATCAAAAAACTTTGACCACCTCGATCATAGGTTCATTCAGTTTCTGAATCGGGAAAAAATAATCAGCATCACCCTTGAACCGGATCTGACGGACCGACTCAAAGAGCCGGTTTCTTCTCTGGTAAAAAAGATAATGAGCCTTAAAAGGACGGCCAGAGAAAAGGGCATTACGGTCACAGGATACTGGGAACGGCCTTTCGCCCGAATCATCGGATCGGAAACTGATACAACAGCTCATTTCTGCCGTTCCGTGAGTGGCCAGACTATTGACGTATTGCCAGATGGAAGTCTCTACAGCTGTTCTTATACGGACCTTAAACTTGGAGAACTGGATCAATTCGTAAAAAAAGGCACACCCTCTCATCTGATACGGTCTTCTTTATTTAAAGCCGTGCTGGATTCCCGAAGAATAGGAAACATTGAATGGTGTCGAGGGTGTGGACTGGAAGGGGTGTGCGGCGGCGGGTGTTACGCGACCATCGCTCACGCACTGAAGGAGAAAAACCAAACTATCATCGAGTACCGCTGTGATTTTTATCGTGAGATCACAAAAAACCTACTGTTAGACGCCATGGACCAGAGTCTTCTGGATAAACGAGCCAAACAGAGCCGGGTAACGTTAAAAGACAACGCTGGCGTTAAATGAATCGAGGGCGCACCAGAGATTCAAAAGTTGCTTCTTTGTTATAATCTCTTGATTTTACTTCTTTTTACTTTCTTTTTCTTTAAAGTTACTGTAAAATGCCAGTACGTTTAGAGTGATAGTCAAAGTTACGTTTTGGTAAAAACAAAGTCACTTATTCGAAAAGGTTATAAATTAGCAAGGAATTTTTTCACAACCACCAAAACATCCTAACGATTGTATAGGAAATCGCTGCCTTTGGATTCATCGAAACTTTAATGTAATACCTTCATGAAATCCGGCAATTTTTCTAACTTTTAGATTCCAACTGAAACGACGCGGACCGGCGCTCAAATGACGAATGACATACAGCTATCCCAACTTGTAAATATGGATTCTACGGAAGAGGTGTTGAAGGAAGGACTTCATATTCTCGATTTGATTTCTTCAGAATTTGACACCGTTTCGATCGTTTCCGCCTTCCATAAGACAGTCAGTCTCTATAGGGGAGGGTGGCCTGGATACAAGTCCTGCAATACTGGGTTTCACGACCTTCGCCACATGACCGACACCTTCCTCGCGATGGCACGTTTGATTCACGGCGCCATAATTAATGGTCAAACCTTTTCCGACCGCCGCATTCTTGTAGCCCTTATCGCTACTATCCTTCATGACGCGGGTTATATCCAGAAGGACCATGACATGGAAGGCACCGGCGCCAAGTATACCGCCTGCCACGTCCAAAGAAGCATGGATTTTTTAGAATATCATGCCGCCAGCTACGATCTTTCTCGCGAGGAAATCTCTGAAGGCCGGGTCATGATTTTGTGCACCGATCTGGTTGTGGATATATCCGCGATTGAATTTCCCTCCCGCAAGGCGGAACTTCTTGGAAAGATGCTGGGATCAGCGGATCTCCTGGCGCAGATGGCCGACCGTAATTACCTGGAAAAACTTCTGTTCCTCTATCATGAGTTCAAAGAAGCCGGGGTGGGCGACTATGAAAGTGAAGTGGATCTTCTGAGAAAAACCATCGGGTTCTACGACTTTATCGCTAACCGCCTAGAAATGACACTGGACGCCACCGATCGTTTCATGGGTTACCATTTTATTAAAAGGTGGAGCATCCATACCAACCTTTACCGAGAGGCGATAGAGAAACAAAGGGGTTATCTCAGAAAAATCCTGGAAACACAGGATTCCGATCCACGCCCCTATTTGAAACGCAGTGGTATTATTGAACGGGTCCGTGAGAAGTACGGCATCATAACTGAAGCGAAACAGGCGGAAACCGCCTGACCATCCAGCCAACCATTGGAAAAGCCGCAAAGATTACAACCCGCTGAGAACCCTCTTTCCAGCGCTTGAACATACGCCTTTTAGAATTAACGGCAATATTAAGCTGTCATTCCCGTGATAGTTTTTATCTGTCAATGAGAACAACCCTAACGATTTCTCTGACAGGCGCAGGTTCAAGAAAGGCTGTAATAGGGGGAGGTAAAGGCAATCAGCGCTTCTGAAGAGACAGGGCGCTCGCCCTTCTGGTCATATCCTTCAGTCTGGAGATGAGCGCGCTGATCAGTTCTTTAAGCTGAGGCGATAAAACATCATATTCGCTGGACAACCGTTCCGTATCCAGTATACCCACCCGGACCTGGCCGCTCGCGGTAACGCTGGCGCTTCGAATCCCTTCTCCTTTTTCGAACATAACCAGTTCCCCGAAAACGTCCCCTTCTCTGAGCGTATCCACGATCACAAGGCCTTTGGGAGCCTTTTGAGTCACTTTGGCCTGGCCTTCCAGGATCACATAAACCCAGAATCCCTTGCTTCCCTCCTCAATGATAACCCCTTTATCCGGATAGGTTTCTTCACTGGCAACGTACGAATATAAGAATGGATCAACGGACATGGTTTAAAGCCCCCTTTAAGGCATCAGGAAAAACCCAAGTGTCTTCTGGTTATGCTCCGTCAAATTGGTGAAAGCCATGCCCAGCAGCACACTGCCAGGATCCAGATCTTTTCTAATCGTGACAATCTTGGCTGTCATTTCCAGCTTTCTACCGTTTGGCAAGGTGGTGCTTACCTGAAACTCATCTCCGGGCACATGGGAAAAACTCGCCACATTTTCAGGGCTGATTCCCATAGCCATCCCTCCACGGCTAATGTCTTTGATCAATCCATCCAGACGAACACCCGGTATGAAGGCTACCGGTCTGTATTCACACAACCGGTCAATTTCCTTCCTGTAGTAACGCCTTTTCGAATCTATCGGTTCACCACGCGATTCCTTTTCTTTTTCTTCCTCTATTTTCGTGGTCAGGCTCCCATAGACCTTGTTCATACGGATGAGATGCTTCAATATCTGGTCAATAATGTACTTGAGGGTTTGAGGCATTTGCTGGTATTCGGTTGAAAGCCTGGCAGGATGCCAGGCCTCCAGCTCTGAAATTTCAACCGCCCTTACTGAAGCTGTACGCGGTTCGACCGCGCCATATAAAAAAACCATCTCCCCAATAATCTCATCCGGCCCTACCAGTGCCAGCCTTACCTCTTGATTATCGGTCCCGGTGAAGACTTCCACCTTGCCCTTGATGACCTTGTAAATAGAGATACCGTAGTCACCCTCCTTGACAATAAGTTCGCCCTTCTTATAGTTAAGCCGCTGGATCGGGGGAGTCTTGCTTTTTCCGTTCGCCATAGCTGACTCTTTTTAACCTTTTTATAAAATTATTTAAATAATTTCCCGCCAAGGAGACGTAACCATCTTCTTTTCTTACTATTATATTTGTTTTTTCTAGCAAGGTTAATAACTTTTAACTATAAGATCAAGTGTTAGTTTCAAGACGGAGTAACAAATATATTGAAAAGTCAGCCCGGGCACGTCATTTGAGTCCTCTGCGAAACCAGTAATTTTGTTGAAATCGCGGAAGGCGAAAAATTAACCCGCAGGAATATTATCAAGTATTTCGAGGACTTAATTTTGAGCCTGACATATGCCGCTGCAGCGTCAGCGAAGCGGGGTTCATGAGTTCGGCTAAAGGACGAAGTTTTGCAGAGGCCTCCATTTATAAAACCAAACGGGTGACCTGATCTGCCGCCTTTCCCGTGCTGGAGGAACTGCTTTACTTTTCTTTAATAATTTCAACCAACTTTGGCAAAATTTCACCTGACCGGCCCCTTAGGCTTATGAGACAGCGCGGGGTGAGTTCACTCTCATAAAGGTTAATCTCAATAACTGGATACCCTTGCCTCAAAATGTGCTGAGGGAAGGCGGCGGCAGGATAAACCATAGCCGAGGTGCCGATCACCAGCATACAGTCACACTTAGATGATTCCTCCTGACACCCCTGCAGAACATCCGTCGGGATGGGTTCGCCAAAAAAAACAGTGTCGCTCTTTAAAATTCCCGCGCATTGAGGACACTTGGGCGGAAGCTCCTCAAAAGACACCTCTTCTCTTTTGTGTCTGCTATTGCAGTTGAGGCAACGAACCAGAGTCGCGTTGCCATGGATCTCCAAAACATTGGCGCTTCCAGCCGCGTAATGAAGGTTGTCAATGTTTTGTGTGATCAGTGCCTTTAGCGTGCCCTCTTTCTCAAGTTCGGCCAGGGCAACGTGTCCTGGGTTTGGAACGGCTGCTTCCAGGGCGGACCTCAACTCCACCATTGGTCCTTTCGGGTTCAAGGTCTCTTCCCAGGCCTTTTTAGGATCAGCCATAAATCGCTGATATCCATCCATGGGCGGTTCTCCATATTTTGTCCAAATGCCTCCCGGCCCTCTAAACGGAGGGATTTTACTTTCGACACTCATCCCGGCCCCGGTGAGCGCCACCACGTAGCCAGCTTGGGAGATGATTTCCGCGGCCTCGATCAAACTTTTATCCTCTTTTTCAATCATTTGATCACGACTCCTTCATTTAATAGGTGTTATGATGATTCTCATAGATATGTTCCCTTGAGACCTCTGCAAAACATCGTCCTTTAGCTGAACTCATGAACCCCGCTTCGCTGACGCTGCAGCGGCATATGTCAGGCTCAAATTTAAGTCCTCGAAATATTAGTAATATTCCTGCGGGTTAAATTTTCGCCTTCCGTGATTTCAACAAAACTACTGGTTTTGCAGAGTTCTCCCTTTTCAATTCAAGGACGCACTTTATAACCATAACAAGGTCTTGTCTGTTGAAAGCCGATAGAATTCGTGAGAATCACATGCAGTTTTGATGGTTGCCGTCTGGGTTAACGGACTGCCTCCTGTTCTTTTTTATTCATCCTTATTCGGGATATATTCCTGTAAATCACCCTAATCACTCTGAAGGCTTCCCTCCTTAACGGCCCGCTCCCAAAAAGCGTTTCCGCCTTTGACAAAAAGCTCTTTGGGCATATTGGGCATAAATTCCTGCGAGGCCTCAGCCTCTGTTTCCGGGCTAACGCCGCCTTGCTTAATCAGCTCGGCGCCGGCCTTTGTGAAAGCGGCCAGGACCTTCTCCCGAACGTCAGGGAAAAACCCTTCTATGCGGAGGCCCATCCCGCTGGGCCTTAAAAGCTTCCCGGCCATTTCTCCTCGGAGGTTCAGCGCGATTCGCTCCATATGATAAACAAGAGGGCCAAAGGTGTCCATTTCCACAAAGCCGCAGGTGGAGATTAGCACGATTTTCCCCCCAGGTTTACCAAAGCGGATGGGGTGCCGCACGTTTTCGTTCTGATCAAGTTCCATAAACGGCATGACATTGGGTATGCAGCGGTCGAACATATTCTTCATTAAGCCTGTCATGCCGTCAACGTATACCGGTGTGGCCAGTACCAGACAATCTGCGTCAGCGATCTTTTTTCGCAGTTCCGCCATGGTGTCTCCGTCCTTCCCGTCCCAGAGACAC
>JAFDLS010000154.1 GCA_019306365.1 Deltaproteobacteria bacterium | reverse complement strand
ACTGGGACGATTTTCAATGCCTTTTAACCATGTATGACGAATTCGAGCCCAAGAGAGCGCTTCAGGGGCTGCCGCCGCAAAATGACGAAGCGCGCCGTGAATGGGTAAGTAATCTACTAAAGAATGGTGAAAATTTTTTAATCTGGAAAGATGACGTGGTAGTGGGGCATTCGTCCCTCTTACCGGATTTAAAAAGAAAAGACGCGGAATATATTATTTTTGTGAGTGAACCTTTTAGAAGCCGGGGACTCGGCACCGCCTTGACTCAAGCGGCAAAGGAAAGGGCCGTTGAACTGGGGCTTGAAGTTGTTTGGCTCACAGTGGAAAGCTATAATCTCCGGGCTATAGGGCTATATAAAAAATTCAATTTTAAATTTCATGGCAGCGGAAGCTGGGAACGGCTGATGATATTTAGATTGTGACAGGCTATATGACGTCAAGAGTATGCGTAATTAGGGATAATCGTTTTTTGGAACACAAGACCGGCCTGGTAAGTCTTGAACATCCCAACCGTCTCAAGGTGATCCACCAGATGCTGGACACTGATTTTCCAAATGAACTTATCACTATCAAACCGGAACCGGCGACTATGGACGTGCTGGAAACGGTGCATACCCCTGTATACATCGAAAAAATACTTAAAACAGCGGACTATGATTTTACCCATCTGTCACCGGACACGCCGGCCAGCGCCAAAACCTATCTGGCTGCTTTTCTGGCTGTGGGCGGATGTCTTAAAGCTCTTGACAGCCTGTTGTCTGGCGATTGCCAGGCGGCTTTTGCGCTGGTTCGGCCACCCGGACACCACGCTTTACCAGATCGGGCCAGCGGTTTTTGCATCTTCAACAATTTAGGTGTAACGGCTCTGCAGGCCCTTAAGGTGTATGGGCTGAATCGTATTTTAATTGTGGACTGGGACATACATCACGGCAATGCCCTTCAGCGTTTATTTTACGACATGAAGGAAGTTCTTTATTTTTCATCACATTATGTTTTCACCTTTCCTCAAACCGGGGCCTGGGAAGATACGGGCCGTGGACCAGGACTTGATTATACCGTTAACATCCCCTTGCTAAAGAATCTTGGGGATGAGGACATACTGCACTGCTACCGGGATATCCTTAGCCCCATAATCACAACTTATGAGCCTCAGCTGATACTTGTGGCCGCGGGTTTCGACGGTCACCGCGATGATCCTCTTGGCCGAACTGATTTAACCGAACAGGGGTACGGCTGGCTAACTCAACTCCTTATGAAACTTGGAGCTAAGGTCGGAAGTCCTCCCATTCTTTTAGCGCTTGAAGGCGGTTACAATTTGAAAGCGCTGGCCGGATCAATTCGGGAAGTGCTGATGACTTTGACCTCTGGAGATCCCGAGGCTGAAATCCCGAATCCATATACTCCTCAAGGCGAAGAACTGGTGAAAAAAGCTGCCAAGATCCACCCAGGGTACGGCATACAATACTAAGAGAGAGTCGGAGAGTATTATGAAAGCCAAAATTGAAGCTCAAAATCCAAACGCGAATTTGAAAGATTATGATTTGGCTTATAAGGCGTTTTCCTGGAAAGAGGAGGAGAAGTATTTTTCCTGGCATAAGACCGGGAAAATCAATATCGTTTATGAGGCCATCGACAGGTGGACTGAGGATCCTGAAAAAAGAAACAAAGAAGCACTGATCTTTGAGAAATTCGGCCAGACTCAAATTTTCACCTACCAGGACCTCAAGGAACAATCCAGCCAGTTTGCCAATTTAATGATCGAGCATGGCATCGAAACAGGGGATCGGCTTTTCATTTTTCTACCGCCGTCTCCGGAAATATATATTGCCATGCTGGCCTGCGCCCGTTTAGGTGTTATTTTCTCTCCCTTATATTCCACTTTTAACTATACCGAATTGGAAGTGCGTCTTAGGAATGGGGAACCCCGGGTCGTACTCACTCATCCCGATTTAGCGGAAATGCTGCCAAAAGACGCTATGGAAGGTGTGGAATACGTTTATTTGACTGAAGGTCCGGCCCTTGAGGTTTTCTCTCGGGAGGTGGTTCTGAAGGATCATCTTCAACGATTTGAAAGGGATTGTTCTCCCAGATGGTTTCCAGCCGATACGCCGCTGTATCTGATATACACTTCTGGAGCCGGAGGACCGCCCAGCGGTGTGGTTCATGCCCACCGTGACATGATCGGTCATATGATGACCGGACGGGACGTGCTTGATTTGACGGAAGACAGCGTTTTGTGGACTGACGGCGATCCCGCCTGGATCACAGGAACGGTTTACAGCGTTTTTTGCCCCTGGATATGCTGCGTTACGTCAGTTGTTCAGGGTGATCCGTATTTAGCTTCCACCTGGTACCGAACTCTTGAGCGGCATAAAATCTCAGTCTGGTATACCACCCCGCAGCGTATCAGAGGCCTGGTGGAGGCCGGCGAAGACCTTCCTGAGCGATACGATTTATCCGCGCTTCGTCATATCGCTGTTGGAGGCAGGTCTTTGTTACCGGAATTATTCTTCTGGGTTAAAAAGAACCTTAAACTCACGCCCCATGAAAACTGGTGGATGGCCGAAACAGGAATGATCTGCCTGGCCGCCTTTCCCTCCATGGCTGTTAAACCCGGTTCTATGGGTAAACCGGTACCAGGTGTGGAGGCGGCGATCATCGACGACGACGGTGAAATTCTGCCGATCCTGACCATGGGGGAACTGGCCTTCAAGGTGGATATACCTTCCATGATGACTGGCATTTGGCGGAATCTTAGAAGGTACCGAAAATTCTTCCGATTTAAAGGTTGGTTTGTGACCGGGGATTTAGCCGTTAGGGACGAGGACGGATATTTCTTTCACCAGGGCCGTAATGACGATCTGGTGAAGATTGGAGATAAGCTGGTCGGTCCCTTTGAAGTGGAACAGGTTCTGTGCAGACATCCGGCTGTCGAGGAAGCGGCCGTCATTTCCAAGATGGCCCGGCCTGTTCAGCCCTATATTAAAGCCTTTATCACCGTGGAAAAGGGTTTTACTCCTTCCGCCCGGCTCAATCAGGAGATCAAGGAGTTTGTTAAAGCCAACCTGTCATCTGAAATACCATTGTTAGAGATCACTTTTCTCAAAGCTCTGCCCAAAACCCGCAACGGCAAGATACTGCGCCGTGTTCTGCGAGCCAGAGAACTTGGCCTGCCCACAGGTGACCCGTCAAATATGCAGGATTGATCAGCCAGCCTGGAAATCAGAAATAAAGCTGGACACGCTGGAGAAATTTTTTTTTAAGCTGCAGACTCCGGGTCATTATAAAAACGAGACCTCTGCAAAACTTCGTCCTTTAGCTGACCTCTTTGTCAGGCTCAAATTTAAGTCCTCGAAATATTAGAAGCTATCTCAAAATAATAAAAGCGAGAGCCGCAACCCTCGCTTTTTATGATATCTGATCCTAATATTTATAAAATAATTTTTAATGAGACTATCGTCAATTCTCCTTTCTTTTAGATTATTAGGGGCACGGTATTAAGATCTGCCTAGCATCTCCGCAACCACGCTCTTGATTCGATCAATATTGTTGCCCTTTTTCTCAATGATCGCCACCGCGAAGTTAGGTGACAGATAATTGACTTCCTCAACATCGAAGGCATGAACTATTACCGGCAAAGATGGTTTTCGAAGCTGAAGTCTTTCAAGTATCCTTAAATTATTAACATAAGGCAGTTCCGGATCCAGGATTAAGATATCTATAGGCGCGTCCGCAAGAATCAGCTTCAGTATTTCCTGGCCGTTTTTGGCCCCATACACCTGATATCCTTCCGCCGCTAATTCACGCCGCAAATAATCGCGGATGTGTTTATTACGATCGGAAAGCAATATGTTGAATTCTTTTTTCATGCCACTTTAACGGCCTCACGATCACCTAAAGCTATGCTTATTTTATATTGAGTTTCACCGGGTATTCTTTGAATAGTGAATCCTAATTTTCTGGCCAGGCCGAGCATTTCCGTATTTTCTGGAAGGACCACACCATCTATGGATTGAAAACCGCGTTTTTGAGCGATGTTTATACACCGTTCAAGCAACAGGGCTCCAACACCTCTGCCTTGCCACGCATCTACGGTTAAAATAGCCATTTCCGCTTTATTTAGATCAGAGTTACCCATCAAACGACACACTCCGATCAGCTTTTCTTTTGACTGTTCCTTGTTGAAGGCAACCAAAACAATGTCGCGGTCGTAATCCACCTGCGTCAAACGCATCAGCATATCCCGGGACAATGATTTCATCGGTGAGAAGAAACGCATGTAGATAGTTCTGGGTGAAAGGTTGCTGGAAAGGTCAATCAGTAAAGGAGCGTCTTCCGGTTTTATCGGCCGAACTGATATTTTTCTTCCTTCTTTAATCTCCGCGACCGTCTCAAATTCACTGGGGTAGGGACTGATAACCAGATGATGCGGCGACGCGACTTCAGAGTCCGCCAGGATTACACGAGCGTCAACGGCCCAAGCTTCACTCTCAGTTAAAACCAGAGGATTGATGTCCAGTTCGATGATTTCAGGATAATCTATCACCAACTGGGAGAGGCGGATTAAAATCTCCTCGAGGAGCATTATATTGAATGGAGGATAATGACGGTATCCCTGGAGCATTTTAAAGACTTTGGTGTTTTCCATAAGCCTCCGGGCCAGCAAGCGATTCAGCGGGGGAAGGGCAATGGCTTTATCACTTAAGATATTGGTCATAACCCCGCCCATTCCGAACAGTATTACCGGACCGAAGTCCGCGTCTTTTTTACTGCCCAGGATAAGTTCAATGCCTGAATGAATGAGCATGGACTGGATGCTTACCCCTGAAACCTCAGCCCGTGGATTATATTCAAAGGCGCCGGTCATAATCGCTTCATAGGCCCGCTTCACGGCGTCCTCGTCGACAAGGTTAAGCTGAACACCATTAACATCAGACTTGTGTATGATGTCCTTCGAGTGAATCTTCATGACCACGGGATATCCAATCTCCTGTGCCAATTGGACGGCTTCCTCCTGTGAAGTGGCCAATCTGGTGGTATTCACCGGAATCCCATAAGACTCCAGTAAAGTTTTCGATTCAAACTCGGTAAGAAGGCTGTATCCCTCGTTAAGAGAAGTTTCGATAATCTGTGTCGCTTTTGTTTGATTGTACTCCAAATTATTGGGCAGAGATGGCGGCACCTCCTGGAGTGCTTCAAGATTTCGCGCGTATGAATACATATACATGAAAGCCGCTACCGCGCTCTCCGGTGTTTCATAGGTGGGAATGCCCGCTTCATTACAAATGCGACGTCCTCCCTCCACACCGTCTCCACCCATCCAGACCGTAAATATCGGGAATGATCTCCCCTCCAGGGTTTCAACCAGCGCCTTGGCCATTTCATCAGCCATGATGACGGCTTGCGGTACAAAGATAGTTATTAACCCCTTTATTTCGGGATCTTCAAGGCAGACCTCAATAGTCTTCTTGAACCTTGCAGGTTTGGCGTCTCCCAGCATGTCGATCGGGTTCCCATGACTCCAGAATGACGGCAGAAATTCGTTTAATTTTTCCATAGTGTCGGCTGAAAGATTCACCGGCTCCAGCCCTCGAGAGGCCAGAAAATCCGTAGCCATAACTCCCGGACCGCCGGCATTGGTGATAATCCCCAGCCCCGGCTTCTTCGGTATGGGCTGCTTGGACAAAAGTTCCGCGCAATCAAAAAGGTCTCCAATGGTATCTACCCGAACAATACCAGCTCGTTTAAACGCTGCGTCATAAACCGCGTCTTCGCCCGCCATTGCGCCGGTATGCGAAGCGGCCGCGCGCGCGCCAGCCGCGTATTTTCCAGACTTAAGTACCACGATTGGTTTGATTCGTGAAACGGCTCGAGCCGCGCTCATGAATTTTCTGGTATTGGTAAGGTTTTCCACGTAGAGAACGATACTGCCCACGTTGGGATCGTCTCCCAGGTAGTTGATCATATCTCCAAAGTCCACATCCAGCATTGATCCTATGGAGATGAAATGACTGAAGCCGATTTTCTCCCTGATGGCGTAGTCGTGAATAGAACTGCAAATGGCCCCGCTTTGAGAGACAAAGGCAAGGTTCCCGGTCAATGGTGAAGTTCTGCTGGCAAAATTGGCGTTAAGATCGCTCCTGGCACTAA
>JAFDLS010000373.1 GCA_019306365.1 Deltaproteobacteria bacterium | reverse complement strand
AATCACCGCGATCACCCTCTTTGAAGAGGATTGTATTATCGTCGTAAGATTCCAGCTCGAGGTAAGGGAGCAGTCGCTCCAATTCGTCAGCCGTAAAATTGCGGAAAAGGCTGATCTCCGCTATTTGGGTGCGAAGGTAGGCTTTATCTTCATCAGTCAAGGTTCTCTCCAGAATAAATCCTAAAGTTCCCCGAGTCTGCTTCTTTTAGGATCGCGCTGGGGCATTCACGGTGCCGGGGCAAGCTAACGATAAATGGCTGATTGCGTTTCCATAGACAACGCGCTTAGAGATAACCTAAATAGAAAGCAATTCTCTCAACCAACTAACTAATATAAATCTCTCAACCAACTAACTAATATAAATAAATGCAGCGTCAATGTCAAGAGATAAGACCTATCCATTGGCAAGCCAAATAAAGTTTATCTTGTTTACCCTGCAACCGTAAAGCCCGAAAAAATGTCCAATACAAATAAGGGGATATCTTTTGCCTCACGTTCTATCAAATGATTTTGCTGTTATCATTAGGCCTTTATGTCAAGGAACATTCAGCCCCAGGAAAGATTTTAAGGGAAAGGATTGCATAATTATCATTTAAGCCGAATATGAATATCCAGGTTGATAAGCTCTGTTTTCGATATAACCAGATCGAGCCGCCGGTAGCCGCACTCGACCAAGTCAGCTTTTGAAGCCCGATTCGGGATCCATCCGGATTGATGGGAAATTACTCGGCTGGTCTGCGCGGGAACTGCGGGATTTGCGGAGAAGAGTGGGATTAGTTTTTCAATTTCCGGAGGCGCAGATTTTCGAAGCGGACGTCTTCAGCGAGGTCGCTTTCGCTGCATACCAATGGGGAATCCCCCGTGAAGAGATTCGCGGGAAAGTCGAGAGGGCCTTGCATTCCGTGGGGCTCGAAGCGGAATCTTTTTACGACAGAAATCCTCTAAAATTATCGGGTGGTGAAACCCGGCTGATTTCCATCGCATCGCTTCTTGTTGTGGACCCCGATTGGCTGATTCTGGATGAGCCCACACTTGGTCTGGATTTTGCCCACTGGCAATGTGTCCGAGACTTGATTCTGCAGCGACTAAAAGCTTCGCGTTCGGTTCTGCTGATAACCCATGATGTAAACCTTGTCCTGCAAGTATGCCCTCGAATTCTGGTGTTGGATCAGGGGCGCATCAAATACGATGGTGATAGTTTCCAGCTCTTGATTTCTAATGACTTATGTGAAACATTCGACCTCATACGACCGGACGTCGTGAAATTGTGGGAAGCTTTAAAATCATCGCTGGTGAACGGTGCGGATAGAGCTGATTTCCCCGAACCCGATGCCATGAGGATTGAAAATTGGATAAAGGGGAGATCGAGATTCGAGAGGGAAAAAGCATGTAGCGTATTGCTACACCAACTCAACAAATCACTAATTTGATTAAACTCAGGATACAGTCAGTTTGAAGAAAACCACTCCTTCCTCACAGGAGATAAACGATGAAGTCCATTCGCCTGTTATTTACCGTCATCCTTTTGTCCGTTTCGCTGGTCTTTCTCCTGGTTGGCTGCGGCAGCAAAGGGGACGCCGAATCAATCGAAGGCAACGCCAAGAGTGATTCCGTTGCCACCGAGGATAGCAATGCGGTCGAAGAAGACACGACCGATAACGACTTAGATTTGATCCCCGTCGAAGTATCAAAGGTCGAAAAGGGAGACATTTCCAGTTATCTGCTGCTGTCTTCTACCATTGAAACCGAACAGGTGGTGGACGTTTATCCCCTGGTGGGTGGCATCATCGAAGATATTTTCGTAGAAGAGGGAATGAGGTCTTAAATGAAAACCAGGCTGAAGTGGATTTTCAACAACAAGAAGCCACCTTTAAACGGCTTGAGAAAATGCACCAACAGAAGCTGGTCTCGGATGAAGAATTTGAAAATGCCAGATTTACTCTAGAACAAGCCAAGATCGCCCGGGATAAAGCTCGATTGACCCGGGAGCGCACCACCATCCGATCGCCGATATCGGGGATCATCGCCGAGCGGCTGGTACATATCGGAAATCTGGTCAACACCGCAACGAAGCTTTTTATCATCACCGATCCCACCGAGAAAATCTGCAGAGTCTGGGTCCCCGAGCGTGATTTACCTAGATTAATTGTGGGCCAGAAGGCGTTTATAACCTCTGAAATCGCCCAGACGGGACGCTTTCCGGGGTGGATCAAGCGGATCAGCCCCGTGGTGGATCCGGGTACGGGCACTTGCAAAGTCACGATAGGCGTCAAGGATCGGCAGAATAAGCTGCGGACCGTGAAAATCGGATTTTCGAATGGAAATCGTTTCGAGGCGCTGCAAGGAGTGAATTTCGGCGATCAGGTGGTCGTCGTCGGTCAGAATACTCTGAAGGACTCAGTTGAAGTCCGCATCGTCGATGTGGATTCAACGCTGACAATGGCCCTTAAGGAGGAATCTTGATCTTGAACTTCGAGCTCTATTAGCATTGAAAAGCTCTATAACCTTAACCAATAGCCTCGGTAGATTTTAGTTATAACGATTGTGCCCTCATGGAATCATCCCCCAAGCCCCGCATGTTTTCCCGAGCTTTTGAGATCGCCACCCGCCGCCCGGTAGCCGTGCTGATGATCTTTCTGGCCGTAGTGGTCTTCGGCAGCATATCTTACCAGCGCCTGGCTCTGAATTTAATGCCGGAGATTTCCTACCC
>JAFDLS010000011.1 GCA_019306365.1 Deltaproteobacteria bacterium | reverse complement strand
TTTTCAATGATGGCGTCAAGGGCCTTGTTGAGTTCCTTTTCCTTGTTGACGTTTAATCCCTGCTCAAAGAGATACAACTGCTGTTCTTCATCCGGGTCAACCAGTTGGGAAAGAAATATTCCGAGCAGCCGGATCGGTCTTTGGCCCGCTTCGGTCTCTTTAAGAAGAGCGCAAACCCGCTGATAGATTTCACCCTGATCGTTAGTAGGTTCAGGCAGGGTTATGGACCTGGTTATCTGCACAAAATCTTTGTACTTCACCTTTACGCCTCATACGGCGGGCGACCTGCGTGGCCAGAGCAAGGAGTTTCTTTTTTACCGTTTCCAGGTCAACGATATCTTTGGCATAGGTCACCTCATGCCCAATGGACTTTACCTCCCGCCTCGTTTCCACATCTCTTTCGTCCATGTCCCCGGCCATTGTATATAAATGAAGGCCGTGCTTGCCGAACTTGCTTTTCAGAAGTTCCCGGGGCAGACGGCTCAAATCCCCAATGGTCCTGACGCCCAAAAGCTCCAGGTCTTTCCGGGTGACCTTCCCCACCCCCCAGAGCTTTTCAATAGGCAGGGGATCAAGGAACTCCCTAACCTTGCCGTGCGGCACCACGGTCAGACCATCGGGCTTTTCCAGGTCCGATGCTATCTTGGCCACCAGCTTGGAAGGGGCTATACCAGCGGAAACGGTGAGGCCGATCTCACCTTTGACCAGCTTTTTAATTTTTTTGGCTATCTCCTGGGGCGATCCGAAAAGGCGGCGGCTGCCTGTCACGTCAAGAAAAGCCTCATCAATGGAAAGAGGTTCCACCAGCGGTGTAAAGCGGCAAAAAACTTCGAAGACCTTCTTTGAAATCTCCACGTACCTCGCCATTCTAACTGGCAGAAATATCCCGTCAGGACAAAGCCGCCGGGCCGTGATAATGGGTTGAGCCGAATGAACGCCAAACTTTCGAGCTTCATAGGAGGCCGAGGAAACAACACCCCTGTCACCCTGCCCCCCGACAATTACCGGTTTCCCTTCAAGCGAAGGATCGTCCAGAACCTCGACCGCCGGGTAGAAGGCGTCCATGTCAAGATGAATGATATCCTTGTGCGGCATACGATTTACCGAATCGTGATACTAACCAGATCGGTAAAGGTCCCTCCTGTGTCAACGCCTATCAATATCAAAACATTATGCCAGCCGTGCTAATAAAAATTAAAATTTATTA
This sequence comes from Deltaproteobacteria bacterium, assembly GCA_019306365.1. Taxonomy (GTDB): domain Bacteria; phylum Desulfobacterota; class Desulfarculia; order Adiutricales; family JAFDHD01; genus JAFDHD01. The sequence goes on along the minus strand of JAFDLS010000011.1, from coordinate 27,766 downwards.
TATATCATCAAGCAAAATGTTTCCCCTGAAATTTATGCAACCATCAAATCAACGCCCAGCTCGGATTGAATTAGCGAGACGTGGATGTTTTAAGTCAGTTAAATGATTTTTCAGGTTTACTGAAGGCGGGCCTTTGAGTTGACACCCTGAATCGAGGCGTGTATTAATGAATCGCTTGATTTACCATTTTTAAAAAGGAGATACGGCTATGAGTAAATCCAAAATAGGACCTCAAACCTGGATGTTTCCCATGCCCGCCGTACTGGTAGGCGCTACGGTGGAAGAAAAACCGAATTTCATGACAGCGGCCTGGTGCCAGATTGCCGGTCATCAGCCGCCGATGGTGGCCGTGGCTATCAATAAACAGCGGTATACCCTGAAAGGCATTGAGGTAAAAAAGGCGTTCTCCATTAATATACCTTCCACCGAACTGGTTAAAAAGGTGGATTACTGCGGCATTTACTCGGGAAAGCGCAAAGACAAATCACGAATGTTTAAAGTCTTTTACGGGGCGATTGAAACCGCGCCCCTTATTGAGGAATGCCCGGTTAACCTTGAATGCGAGCTGAAACATATCCTGGAACTGGGCAGCCATAATCTCATTGTGGGCGAGATAATTGAAACTCATGTCAACAACGACTGTCTGACCGATAAGACCGTGGATATAAAAAAGATCGACCCTCTTATTTATATCCCTGGCACTCAAAATTACCACCGTCTGGGAGACGATATTGCCCGGGCCTTTAACGTCGGGAAGGAATAACCCCCGGTAACGAAGAAACGTCTGGTCTGTTTTTTTAGGTTACGGGGAATAAGGGTGTATTAATTCCGGCGCGAACACCGTCCTTGGCCGCGATAGCTTAAACATTGAACCGGATGTAGAGAATATCATGGTTCTCCACAATGTGGTCACGGCCGACAAGCTTCATTAAACCCGCCTTTTTGACTGCCGCTTCAGAACCATGGGCAAAAAGGTCTTCGGAGCTTAGAACTTCAGCCCGGATGAACCCTCTGGCCATATCGCTGTGCACCGCGCCTGCGGCTTCAAGGGTGGTCGAGCCTCGTTTGACTGTCCAGGCGCGTACCTCGTTCTGATTGGCGGTATAAAAAGTTATCATGTCCAGGGTTTTAAAGCAGGCTTTTATCAATCGATCCAGGGCCTTTCCCTGGATACCCAATTCCGCGGCGAACTCCTCGCGCTCTTCCGCGTCAAGCTCGGCCAGTTCGGCCTCAATGAGCGCACGGACAACCACGGGGGGTTCCTCTCCAGCCAGAGATGGAGGTTCCGGGTCCTCATCCTCATTATTCGATACCAGCACCAGGGGTTTGGCTGAAAGAAACCCGAATCCCCTGAGCTTGACATGATCGGCCAGTTCCGGTTTCTCTTTTAAAGGGCGCTCCTGAGAAAGCAGGTCTTTGGCTTCCTCAAGAAGCTTCGCCTCTTCGGTGTTCTCTTTTCGCCCCCGCTTCTGTTCCTGAGCAATGCGCTCCAGACGATTTTCCACCGTAATGAGATCATTTAAAATCAGCTCATCCGCAAAGGCCCGATGATCAGCCTCGGGTTGAGGCGCGCCCAGACCGCCATCGAAATTGCGAATAATTTCAACCAGACCGTCAGCCTGTCTCAGATCGGCGGGAAGCCGGGTGGAAGGATCGTCCGACCTGGTTACCGGCGGCGCCGGGTCGAGGTAGGTAATCACCGCTTGTGTTATTTTTTTAGGTTTATAAATAGATCCCAAACGATCCACCCTATCATTAGGCATAGGCAGGTTGGCCAGGGTGCTTTCCTCGCGGCCGCGGCTTCCGGCCTGATGACGGCTGCTCAACGTCGCAAAAATAGTCCAATTTATTTTTTATGTTTACTTTATACCACCGATCAAATCCAAAGGCCACAAATTTGATCCTATGCCTTAAGAAGCGTTTCTTTCATCCGTCTCGAGACCTTTGCAAAACTTCGTCCTTTAGCTGACCTCTTTGTCAGGCTCAAATTTAAGTCCTCGAAATATTAGTAATATTCCTGTGGGTTAAATTTTCGCCTTCCGCGATTTCAACAAAATTACTGGTTTTGCATTATACTTGGAGTCATTTTTAAGCTTAGAGCGTCTCACCGTCTTTTTTTCACCCTGGTCTATTTGTCTTTCCACGGCAATTAGAGCGTTTGCCACAAAACGGAACGTAATTCTGGTAATTGCTATAAATTATTTTAAAGTTATTTGCCAAAAGATCCGTTCAGGGTTACTATAAATAAATATCACCAAAGTATTTAAGATTATTAAAAAGCGAGGATTCGCAAATGAAGCATAACGAATTCACATGGCAAACCGGGGATAATCTTAGAATCGCGGCCCGAACCTGGCAGCCGGAAGATGAACCCCGGGCAGTAATCTGCCTGGTCCACGGCATGGGAGAACACTGCATGCGTTACGTCCATCTGGCCGAGTATTTTACCCAAAAAGGATATGCCGTGACTACCTTTGACCTGCGCGGGTACGGTCAATCAGAAGGCCAGCGCGGCCACTCGTCTTCCTACCAGGCCCTCATGAACGACATCTCCCATTTCCTGGGTGAAGCCAAGAAAAGCTTCCCTGATTTACCGCGTTTCCTTTACGGGCACAGCCTGGGAGGCAACCTGGTTCTCAATTACACGCTGAGGAATAACTCCGAATTACCGGGTGTGATCGTCACCGGCCCGTGGCTTCGTCTATCCTTTGAGCCCGGTAAGGTCCAGATGGCTCTTGCCCGAATCATGAGAAGCGCATGGCCGACGTTTTCTCAATCAAGCGCGCTGGATACGAAGGCGCTTGCGCGTGATCCTAAAGTCGTGCAGGACTATATCAACGATCCTCTCGTTCACGATAAAATCTCGGCCCGGATGTTCATGGATGCTTTTCAGGCCGGTCGCTGGGCGCTTGAACACGCAAGCGAATTCAACCTGCCTCTCCTGCTCATGCATGGAGACGCCGACGGTTTGACCTCAGCCGAAGCCAGCCGCGCCTTTGCTGAAAATGGACCGAAAAACTGTACGCTCAAAATCTGGGAAGGCTTCTATCATGAACTGCACAATGAGCCGGAAAAGCAGGAAGTGTTTACCTTTATAACGGAATGGTTAGAGCGTTTGTCATAAATAAGTTCCGTTTGACTTTGGGGCAGGAGGAGATATAATTTTGGTTATTCTCCTAAGCCACCTTATGACAAACGCCAAAACATAATGTAGTTGCCATTTGTTATATGATGGCAGCCGCTGTTAGAGCCGTGATTTACAGTAGTAATCAAATGGAACCTAATTCTGGCGAACACTAAAACTGTTCTGCTGGGAGGATAAAATGGACAGGGCCCAAGTCAAGTTCGGCGAGTGGATCGAGAGGGGATTTAGTCTTTATAAAGAGAATTTCGGCCTGCTGGTCCTGGCCGCGCTTGTTGCCCTGGTGGTAAGCCTTGTGACCGTGGGACTCCTGGCCGGCCCCATGCTCGCGGGCCTGGCCCTCATTACACTGGCGCTATATGACAAAAAAGAACCCAAACCAGAACTAAGAAATATCTTCAGGGGGTTTGATTATTTTCTGAACGCCTTCCTTTTCATTCTAGTATGGTTCCTTATCATTCTGGTAATATCCGCCGTGCTGAACGTGGTGCCCGTGATCGGACAACTGGCGTCCATTGTCTTTAGTCTCGCGGCTCAAACGCTCTTGATGTTCGGTCTTTATCTTATCGTGGATGAGCAGATGGGTTTCTGGTCTGCTTCTCAAGAAAGCATAAGTATGGTCAGGACCAATTTCTGGCCTTTTTTCGGATTGTTCCTGGTTTCGGAAATCATTGGCAGCATCGGCGCTATCGCCTGCGGGATTGGAGTTATCTTCACGGCCCCTATCCAGTTCTGTATCCTGACCGTGGCCTACCGGGATGTTTTTCATGAAAGCCGGGATTCAGACGCCGACTGGAACGCGTCACCCGGGGAAACAGAGGAGGACGGACCCGCCCTTTAACGGTTCGGGTTTTGGAAATGGACGGTAACAGCGAGCTGCGGATCAGGCCCTCATTTTTAAAGAAGGAACCAGGAAAAAAGAAAAATGGGCTGTTTTTATCCTGGACCCATTTTGGCGCCAGCCGATACGCAGTCACCGAGCGATTGCCGCTGACCCTGGTGAGCGGTATCCCATTGCTGCTGGCCGGCCTGATCCCCATTCACCTGCTGCCTTCAATACCATGCGCCTTTTTAAAACTAACTTCCTACCCATGTCCCTTCTGCGGCTTTACTCGCTCGTTCTGGTCCGCGGCCAGGGGAGACTGGGCCTTTGCCATTTATAACAGCCCTCTGGCCTGCCTGATTTATTTCGCCGCTGTTCTTGTGTTTGCCTGGAACCTGAGCGGACTGGTGGTGGGACTGAGTTTTAGACGCGGGCTGAAATTAAGAATAAAAATTCTGGAATCACCCTGGATCATCCATGCCGTGACCACGCTGGCGATGATGAACTGGGCCTATCGCCTGATTCTTGGACTCGAATAATTATTTATCCGAGAGGAACAACTTCCATGCCTGGCCCAAATAAAAAATTTAAACAAAGAACTAATTAGAGATAACCATATATGAAACATGATTCCTTGATCTTTGACCTCGACGGAACCCTCTGGGATACGACTGAACAATGCGCCAAAGCCTGGAACATCGGGCTAGCGCGCCTAGGTATATCTTCAAGGGAAATCACGACCGCAGACATTGCCGCGGTAACCGGGCTTCCTTATGATAAATGCGTTTCTGTGACTTTTCCGGAGGCTTCACCAGAGGATCTTTCCAAACTGGTTGATTACCTGAACATTGCCGAGGAGGAAATTATTCTGGCCGAAGGCGGCCGGCTTTTCGACGGTGTCGCAAAGGGGCTGAGGAAATTAGGACGGCGTTTTCCGCTTTTTATAGTAAGCAACTGCCAGAGCTGGTATCTTGATTTCTTTTTATCCTGGTCCGGGTTGAAGCCTTTGTTCAAGGATAAAGAATCTTACGGAAACACAGGAATGTCCAAAGCGGAAAATATCGCTCTCATCAAAAAACGGAATCAGCTTTTAACCCCTGTCTATATCGGTGATACGACAAACGACTATAATGCGGCGATGGAAGCAAAGATTGATTTTATTCATTTAAAGTATGGTTTTGGCGACCCCGTGGATGGAATTTTAAGTCTTGACAACTTTGATGAACTGGTCGATTCTCTGCTTTCGTAAACTTTCGACCTGAAGTGAAACTGTTTTCAAAGGCATTAGCCATTTTTTTCAGAGGTAGAAGAATCTAATAATCGCTCTTTTTATATTGAGATCCCTGCAAAACCAGTAATTTTGTTGAAATCGCGGAAGGGGAAATTTTAACCTGCAGGAATATTATCAATATTTCGAGGACTTAAATTTGAGTCTGACATATGCCGCTGCAGCGTCAGCGAAGCGGCTCTCATGAGTTCGGCTAAAGGACGAAGTTTTGCAGTGGTCTCTTATTAACATTCTTTAACTCTATAAAAATAAAAGCAGGAGTGAATTTATGCGTCAAGCAAAGATTCTGGGTGTAGGCATGCAGCTGCCCGAGAGAATAGTAACCAACCTTGAATTGGAGTCAATGCCAGAACTGGATACGACAGATGAATGGATTCAGCAGCGTACCGGCATTGAGGCTCGCCATTATACGGCCCCCGGCGAATCAGGGGTTGACCTAGCCCTGCCCGCGGCTCAGGAGGCGATTGAGAAGGCCGGATTGACTCCTGACGACATTGATTTCATTATCTATGCCACACTCAGCCCTGATTACTTTTTCCCTGGCAACGGGTGTTTTCTCCAGGATAGACTTTTTGGCGACCGCCCGGTTGGCGCTCTTGACGTCCGTACCCAGTGTTCCGGTTTCATATACAGTTTGACTACCGCGGACTGCATGATCAAAAGCGGCCTGTATGATCATATTCTCATAGTTGGGGCCGAAATTCATTCAACCGGTTTGGATTTCACGAGGCGAGGCCGGGACGTTACCGTTATCTTCGGCGACGGGGCTGGAGCGGTTGTGGCAGGGCCGGCGCCTGGCGACCAGTCAGGTATACTTACCTCGGCGCTATATTCAGAAGGGAAATATGCCAGGGAACTGTGGACCGAATATCCGGCCAGCTGCGCCACTTCCAGGCTTAGCCATGACATCCTCGACCAGGGCCTTCATTATCCCAAGATGAATGGACGAATGGTGTTTAAGCACGCCATTACCCGGATGTCAGAAGTAACTCATGAAGTTTTGAACAAAACCGGCCACACGGTTGACGACATCGACGTGGTTCTACCCCACCAGGCCAATCTTCGCATCAATCAAATGGTTGCGGCTCAGCTGGGGATACCTGAGAAAAAATTCGTTAACACCATCAGCTGGACCGGCAACACCACAGCGGCAACCATCCCCATCTGTATGTATGACGCCCTGAAAAATGGAAGGTTAAAAGAAAATGATCTTGTTCTCCTGGTTGCCTTTGGATCTGGTTTCACATGGGCCGCTTCACTTATACGCTGGTAGTCAGAAAAACCTTTTTAACTTTTATTGTTGAAGGCGGAGGCAAGGCGAGGAGCAAACCAAGGCCTGTTATTAACCGCCAGAGATATTTCCGTGTTTTCACTCAAACGCAGGGCAATCCTGGCAATCGCTTTAATGTCTCCGCCTGCGTCCTCCGGTCGCTGAACTGAGCGCCGCCAGAGGCGTGAGCAGCACCACGATCAGCCCGATGGTCAAGGCGTTCAAATTAAAGGTCAGTATAAAATCGCTAAGCTGGTCCATCTGGGAAATGAAGTCAATGTACATCCTGGTCAGCGGTACAAGCTGGTCACGCGCCACGCGGTCCAATGTATCGTTTTTATCAAAAAGCCATGATGGCCCGCTAATATAACTGACGATGCGGTAACCGGCTCGCTCCCAGGGGCCAGCGTCGGTTGGCACTCCCAAAGGGGTGCCAGTCGGTAAAAGGAGACCGCGGTATATGTTGTATCGGGCCATGGCCTTGGCGTAAAGGCTGATCGTGACCGGACTCTCCGTGATAAAAATTCCTCGCGGTTCGACCAGACCGGTTGGCGGAGCCGGCGGGTTATAGTCGTCTGAGATATGTTCAATGGCGATATCATAAAGCATGTTGGCCATGATACCGTCCCGATGCTTCACCAGAAAGGCCTCATTACTCGGCGCTCCGATCATGTGAGACCCGGTGAACATAAAAATCAAAGTCCGATCCCGTTTCTCCGAAGGAACCTGGGCGAAATATTTGGCCAGGCTCAAAACCATGCTCACTCCGCTGCTGTCCTCGACACCGCTCTGCCAAGGCGCGTCATGGTGGCTGTGAATGATCAGATTTGACTGACTGCGGCCCGGTAATATCCCATAAACCGTGGCGGTCCGGCCGCCGCTTTTGGCCACATTTGCTTCGAGTTTTATCTGAGCCTTAACCGTTTCCTTCCAGACCCGGGACTTGAGCCAGTTTCCATCGCTCTCCTTGATGTACAGGCTGGGGATGGAACGAAAATGACCATCGTACGGGGCATAGTAGGTGAACTCTCCCATGTCGGGATAACCCTTTAACACGCTCACGATGCCCGCCGCTTTTTTCTTTGCCGCCCTCTTGTAGATGGCATCGTATTTCAGCATCCAGCCCACGGGATAGGGGTGACTCCAGTCTCTGGCCGTTCCCTCGGGGTCATACGCCAGAAAGGTAAAATGCCGCATCTGGTCCCAACTGATCATTACCGGCGGGATTTCCACCAGAATCACCTTCCCAGCCACATCCGCCGTTTCAAAATCAGCGTCAGACCCCCGGCCCACATAAACCATCTCGGCGGTAATCCCGTCCGAACCGGTCGGTCCGCTGTACGGAACATAAAAACAGTTCAGCTGCTTTATTTGATCATTTTGGGATTGAATGTTCAGACACCATGATTTTGGCTCCCAGTAATCGAAAATATAAGGCTCCTCAACAACCTTGGTAAAACCAAACTCTTTTAATTTATTTTTCAGGTAGACAATGGCCCGCAGGTCAGCCTCTGAACCCGGCCTGCGATCGCCAAAATTGTATACTTCTTCGATCCAGCTAAAAATCTCTTCCGAATCAGGCACCGTTGGTCCACTGACAGGATTGATCGAGAGTCGTGAAATTAAAAGAATAAACGCTGGCAGGACAACAAGGCTAACGACCAGAAAAACAATGCTTGAACTCAAGAATAAAAAACGTTTTTTCGTGTCCAGGGCCGTATCCGCGATCGAATTACCCAGAAAGCTGAGCACAATACCACCGATCAGAAAGATGACGATCCCACTTACGTACCCCACCTTGTTCACCAGGATGGACGGGATGGTGACAAGTATGAAAAAAGGCGACAATCCCACCGCCAGCCCCAGCAGGTATTGGACCAGGAACCACAATCCGACCCCGATCCACGCACGCCCCGCGAATAAAAGCCAGTACGCTTCCTGCCGGTAAAGAAGCCAGGCTAAAAGCAATAAAAAAACTGGTGGAAACAGAGCGTACCAGGTAGTAAAAAGGGCCAGGGCAATGCCGGATTTATCCAGCACCAGGCCTAAAATAAATGGCAGCGCCGAAAAGAACAGAGCCATAACCAGAAACAAGATAATCTGTCCAAACCAAGATCGGCCTCTCCTTTTTGCCATTAAGGCCACCTCTCATGATTAACAATTCATTATTAACAATCGTAAAATTTTACTTATTTTACTAAAAAGGCGGTTTTTTTGTCAAGCAAGGAACTTACCGGTGTAGTTGATAAATGAATTAACGATATAAACTAACCGGCTTGGGGTAAAAAAAACTTTTTTGAGATGTCTTCTAATTATGGAAGAAGTTTTTTTTAATCCTTAAGGATCTTTTTTATTTCTGTAAGGGTGTTTTTGATGTAATGAAAAAATTCACGCTGATCCTCGGGGTCAATCGCGGACTTTTTCCCGGTCCTGGAAGTGATTCTTTTCTTGGCCCCGGCAATGGTGAATTTTTCCTCATACAGGAGGCGTTTGATCTCGATAAAGGTCTCAAGATCCTGCCGACGATACATTCTTTGTTTTGAAGCGGCTCGAACGGGTTTAATCTGAGGGAATTCGGATTCCCAATACCGCAGAACATAGGGTTCGACTTCGACTATTTCTGCCGTCTCCCCAATCTTAAAATAAACCTTGTCGGGAATCACAGGAGGCATCTTTGTCCGATCTCCCCCATCTTGTCCTGCCAAAATGATTTCAGGACCGGTTATTGATTGCCTTGCGCAACACCTGACTGGGTTTAAATCTCAAAACCTTTCTAGCCGAAATGGTGATCTCTTCTCCGGTGCGAGGATTGCGGCCGCGTCGAGCGTTCTTTTCTCGAACCTCCAAATTCCCGAACCCTGATATCTTTACACTCTCACCGTTAAGAAGCGTTTTCTTAATTATTTCGAAAAGGTCGTCAACCACTTCGCTGGTCAGACGTCTTGAAAAACCCATCTTTTGCTGAACCGCGCTAATAATATCAGCCTTCGTCATTCTATCGTCGCCCTCACGTTCTGATTTCCACTGCAAAGTTAGCCATGATCTTATCAACCACCCTTTGATGAACCGCATTAACTTCTTCGTCGGTTAAAGTTCTTTCTGGCGAACGATACAGGAATCTAAATGCCAGACTTTTAAAATTCTTTTTTAGCTGCCGTCCTTCGTAGGCGTCAAACAGGCTCACCTCTGACAGGAACTCCTCTTCGAGCCCTTTGATAAAATCAAGGATTTTACCCGCTTCCGCCTTCCTGTCGAGAACCAGAGCCAGATCGCGGCTGATCGCCGGAAATCTTGGCAGAGGGCTAAAGGTTCTTACCCCGGCCTGAGCAGCGCTGATTGAATCGAGGTCTAACTCGAATATATAAGGAACGTCTTTGAGATCAAAGGCGTTAGCTACCTGAGTGGTTATTCTGCCCAGATTACCCAGAATTCGCCCCTCTACCGATACCTGAGCGGCAACCGCCTGATCATAATAAACCGGCATCCCCTCAGGGATAAAAACAGGGGCGGTAACATTCACATTCTCCAGCAGTTCCTCAACCACACCCTTGAGATCATAAAAGTCCACCAGGCCGGCTTTATTATTCCATGACTGGTCAGCCCGCGCGCCGGCCATCAAACCTCCGACAGCCCATTTCTCCTCGGGAAGCTCCTGTCCATCAACGGCGTAGAAAAGCTTACCTATTTCAAACATACCGAGGTCCATTACCTGAAAGGATTGATTTCGGCTTAAAACATCCAGCAATCCTGGCACCAAAGTAGTCCTCAGCAACATCTGTTCCTCAGAAAGCGGGTTAAGAATCCGAACACATTTACGGTGATTATCATTTTCGGGTAGGTCTAACTTATCACAAAAATCGTTAGAAATAAAGCTGTAGCTTATTGCCTCGGATAAACCCAAACCCTCCAGAATCTCGCCGATTTCAGCCCGCAACCGACGAGACGGGTCAGGCTGCTCGGTTTCACCTCTGTGTGAAGGCAGCGTTACCGGGATTTCATCATACCCAACCAGCCGGGCCACTTCCTCATATAAATCCACCTCCCTGGTCAGATCCACACGGAAGGAAGGCGCCTCGATCTTGATATTATCCCCGGTCCCGCTGGCGGCAAGGCCGATACTGCCCAGGGTGTCAAGCATCTGCTGAGGTTCGACCTTAGTTCCCAGAAAACTATTGCAGCGAGATGGAGAAAACGGGATATATAGCTTTTTATACGGACGAGGGTTCTCGTCAATGACACCCGCTGCTACCCGGCCTTCGGCCAATTCGGCCATCAGGGCCGCCGCCCGCGAAGCCGCGTAATCACAGCCCTGAGGGTCAATCCCCCGCTCAAAACGAAAGCTCGCGTCTGTTGAAAGGTCCAGCGTTTTCGAGGTGCGGCGAATGCTGACCGGATTGAAATAAGCGCTCTCCAAAAGCACATCGGAGGTGGTGGCGATAATCTCTGAATTCAGGCCTCCCATGACCCCGGCCAGGCCGACCGGCTTCTTTCCGTCACAAATCATGAGCATCTCCGGGCCCATGATCCGCTCCTCTCCGTCCAGGGTCGTGAAACGATCCCCTTCTTCGGCCGTCTTGACTACGATCCGGCGCTCATCGAGCCGGTCCAGGTCAAAGGCGTGAAGAGGCTGTCCGGTCTCCATAAGTACAAAGTTGGTAATATCCACGATATTGTTGATCGATCGAAGGCCCACTCCAGCCAGACGCTCCACCATCCAGAACGGCGAGGGCCCGATTTTAACCCCATTGATAACCCGGCCCACATAACGCGGACAGCGTTCAGGGTCAAGAATCTGAATCGACGTCAGGTCTTCCGCGCGTTCCGGCGCTTCTTCGATTTTTATCTCAGGATACTTGAGCGGCAGGCTAAGCATACCGGCTATCTCCCGGGCAACACCAAGCACGCACAGGCAGTCGGGCCGGTTGGGAGTTATATCGATTTCAAAAATCCAATCGGTAAGCTTCAAAACATCCCGTAATTTTGTCCCCGGATTGAGATTTTCCGGGAAAGTTATGACACCAGAGGCGTCAGGCCCGACAACCAGTTCAGCCTCGGAACACAAATTCGCCGATGAACGAACGCCCCTGAGTTCCACCTCCTGCACCACATCGCCGCCTGGCAATACGGTCCCGGCCAGCGCCAGGGCGGAAAGCATGCCTTTGGCCACGTTGGGCGCGCCGCAAACAACCTGATAAGTGGACTGGCCGGTCTCGACCTGACAAACTTTCAGTTTTTCGGAACGAGGGTGGTTTTGAACCTCAGCCACACGGCCGACAATCACATTATCCAAATACTCGTATCGATCATGGACCTCTTCCACCTCCAACCCGAGCATGGTGAGTTTATCGGCCAACTCATGAGGATCAATATCCAAATCCACATAGTCCATGAGCCAGTTATACGTAACTAACATGGGATTAACCTTAACTACTAAAACTGCTTTAGGAAACGAAGATCGTTATCGAAGAAAAGGCGCAGGTCGTCGATACCGTACTTGAGCATGGCTACACGCTCAATTCCCACGCCAAAAGCGAAACCTGACACCTCTTGCGGGTCATAGTCCACGAATTTGAAAACCTCGGGATCGACCATGCCTGAACCCAGAATTTCCAGCCAGCCTTTATAACCGCAGGTTCGGCAGCCAGACCCGTGGCAAATAACACATCCGATATCCACTTCGGCGCTGGGTTCGGTAAAAGGAAAGAAACTCGGCCGGAAACGCAACGGTGTGTCAGGGGAGAAAAATTGATGAACAAATACCGTTAACACCCCTTTGAGGTCGCCAAACGTAATGCCTTTATCAACGACCAGGCCTTCAACCTGGTGAAACATCGGGGTATGAGAAACGTCCGAGTCCCGGCGATAGGTTTTGCCTGGAATAACCACCCAGACCGGAGGTTTTTTTTTCTCCATGGTTCTGATCTGCATGGGCGAGGTATGAGTCCTCAGAACCACGTTATCATTAATATACAAGGTGTCCTGCATGTCCCGGGCCGGGTGATCCTTTGGGAAATTGAGGGCTTCAAAATTGTAATAATCCGACTCCACCTCGGGACCTTCAGCGATGTCAAACCCCATACGGATAAAAATGTCACACATCTCATTGAGGGTTCGAGTGATAGGGTGGCGGTGACCGCGACGGTGACGGCGTCCAGGCAGGGTCACATCAAGGCTGGTCTTCGCCTCCTCAGCGTCGGACAAGGCCTCAAGCTTGGACTTGATGGCGCTGGCGAGGTCCGTTTTAACTCGATTGGCCACCTGGCCTACAGCTGGTCTTTCTTCAGCAGACACACTCCCCATCTGCCGCATAAAGCCGGTTACAAGACCTTTTTTTCCAAGATACTTTATTCGTAAGTTCTCAATTTCCGCAACGGTGTCGGCCTTTTCCAGGATTTCCAGGGCTTCCCGGCCCAATTCAGAGAGCTTTTCTTTGATATCTTCCGGCATATGCTTAACAGGGCCGCTTACGAAGCTTGCTTGGCGACTTCAGCCAAATGAGTGAAACCGGTTGAATCATGGACCGCCATGTCGGCCAGGATCTTACGGTCAATATCGATCTCGGCCTTTTTCAATCCGTTCATCAGCTGAGAATATGATAACCCGTTTTCCCTGGCCGCCGCGTTGATTCGAACGATCCACAACCGCCTGAACTGTCTCTTGCGCTGTTTACGATCGCGGTAAGCATAAGCCCAGCTTCTTTCGGCGGCTTCGCGGGCCGAACGATACAAGCGGCTCCGCCCGCCTCTGAAACCTTTGGCCGCCTTCAAATATTTTTTATGGCGCTGTCTTGTTTTAACCCCGCCTTTTATTCTGGACATCTTTTAATTCCTCTCTTTTTGTTTTCAATCAACCATCAAAGATAAGGCAAAAGCCTTCTGATCGCTTTTTTGTTAGTCGAATCAATCAGCGCGCTTTTACGCAAATTTCTTTTACGTTTGGTCGTCTTTGATGTGAACATATGGCCGGCATAAGCTTTGGACCGGGTAATTTTCCCCCGAGCCGTGGCTTTAAACCTTTTGGCCGCACCACGATTTGTTTTCATTTTTGGCATTTTCTCTCCGTCCGCCCCGTCTCGCTTTTCTATTAACATTTTTAAAAAACGAAACAGGTTTTTTTTAATTTATAAGGCTCAAAACACTATTTCGGAGCCAGCATCATGGTCATGTTTCGTCCTTCTAACTTGGGCATCTGCTCAACCACTCCAATATCAGCTACATCCCCGGCAATCCGTTCCAGCAACCCCCGGGCCAGGTTGGCGTGAGCGATCTCACGGCCGCGAAACATAAGCGAAATTTTTGTTTTGTTCTTCTGCTCTAAAAATTTCCTGATATTGCGGAGCTTGAACTGGTAATCATGCTCCTCGGTCTTAGGCCGGATCTTGACCTCTTTAACGAGGATGATAGTCGCTTTTTTCTTGGATTCCTGGAGCTTTTTGCTTTGCTGGTACTTGTACTTGCCATAATCCATGATCCGACAGACCGGTGGGTCTGAATTCGGGGCCACCTCAACCAAATCCAGACCGACTTCTTCTGCGGCGGCAAGGGCCTGTGAGGTCTCCATGATGCCGGCTTGCTGGCTATCCTGGTCGATCAACCTTACTTTTTCGGCCCGGATGCCCCTGTTGACATTGACCTTCTTGCCCATGTCCTGATACTTTTTAGCGATGACCTTTCACCTCCCATGAAAATTAAGCCTTATTAAAATAATAAAGACTTGGATTTTCAAACAGCCAACTAATTACGGCCGTTCTCAAATCCTATATCTGTCAATCCCTAAACTCTATACATTATTGAAACACTGGAGGTTGAATCTCTGGCTGAACACGCGCCTTAAACTCCTCCACCGTCATGAATTTCAGATCTTTCCCGGTTCTGGTCCGTGGTGAGATTCCTCCTTGCTCGACCTCCCGATCACCTATGACCAGCATATAAGGAACCTTCATAAGCTGGGCCTCTCTGATCTTCAAACCCAGTTTTTCATTCCGAAGATCCAACTCGACTCTTAACCCTTCATTCTTTAGTTTAGCATAAACCTCACGCGCATACTCGTCCCCGCGATCGGTTACCGTAAGAATGACGGCCTGGACCGGGGCCAGCCAAACCGGAAAGGCTCCGGCATAATGCTCTATCAATACCCCGATGAATCTTTCGATCGAACCGAGAATCGTCCGGTGAATCATAACCGGCCGGTGTCTTTCTCCATCAGATCCGACAAAGGTCAAGTCGAACCGTTCGGGCAGGGTGAGATCGCATTGAATGGTAGCGCACTGCCAGCGCCGGTTCAACGCGTCTTTCAGATTCACGTCTATTTTGGGTCCGTAAAAGGCCCCGTCCCCGACGTTGATATCATACTTCAGGCCCATGTCCTCCATAGCGGTCTGCAAGGCCGTGGTCGCTAATTCCCAGTCCTCGTCAGTACCGATACTCTTTTCCGGCCTGGTGCTGATTTCAGTCTCGAACTCAAAGCCGAAGACACCCATGATATCAACCACAAACTGGATGACCCCTTTTATTTCATCGTTGAGCTGGTCCGGGGTGCAGATGATGTGGGCGTCATCCTGAGTGAACTGCCGAACGCGGATCAATCCATGAAGCACACCTGATTTTTCATGACGGAACACGGTGCCAAGTTCAAAATAGCGAAGCGGTAAATCCCTGTAACTCCTCAGCCTGGACTTGTATATCAGCATGTGGGACAGGCAGTTCATAGGCTTTATGCCGTAGCTGATTTTGTCCACCTCGGTAAAATACATATTTTCGCGGTAGTTATCAAAATGCCCGGACGCCTGCCACAAATCGGTTTTGAGAATCATAGGACCGCTGACAATATCGTATCCCCTTTTCAAATGCTCAGTCCGCTCAAAATCCTCGATCAATGCTCTCAACAGGGCGCCTCGGGGATGCCAGATAACCAGCCCGGCCCCGGCTTCCTCGTGGATGGAAAAAAGATCCAGGTCCTTGCCCAGACGCCGATGGTCCCTCTTTTTGGCTTCTTCCAGGAAGTTAAGGTGCTGTTTAAGTTCCTTTCTAGCGAAGAAGGCGGTGCCATAGATCCGCTGCAGTCTTTGCCGGCGCTCGTCACCGCGCCAGTACGCCCCGGAAACTCCCAGAAGCTTGAAGGCGGGAACTTTCTTCGAGGACACGAGGTGCGGACCACGGCAAAGATCTATAAAGTCCCCCAATTCATAGATTGAAACCTCTTCATCATCCATATCCTGAAGGATTTCAACCTTATATGGCTCCCCAAGATTCTCGAATAATTTGATCGCCTCCGCCCGGCTCATCTCCCGCCGGGAGAAAGGCTGCTCCTGAGCGATGATCTCAGCCATCCGAGCTTCAATCCTGGGAAGATCTTCGGGAGTAAAGGTCGAATCGTAATCAAAATCATAATAGAATCCGTTTTCGATTGACGGTCCGATCGTTACTTTTACGCCCGGAAAAAGCTGCCGCACGGCCTGAGCCATGATGTGCGAGGTAGAGTGCCTCAGCATTTCAAGAGCTTCTGGTTCCGTCCGCCTTAATGGCTTGAGTTCGCCACCGGTATTGAGGGGGGCGGTCAAATCGATCAATTGACCGTTAAAGCGAGCGGCCACCGCGTCCTGGCCCACCTTGTTTGAAGCAAAAATCTCCTCCGCCGTTGTGCCTTTGGACACGGCAATTTCTTCAGCGTCGTTTATCTTTATTTGAACTTCTTCCATAGGTCTGCTTGAAAAAGCCGGCTTCTCAGGGTCCCACACCCAAAACTATAAATAATAAGGCATCTCAGGAGCCGCCCCAAGATGCCTTATTATTAATAAAACTCACAAGATAAGGGCCTGTTCCTCTCTCCCCAAATTAATATGGTAGGCGCGAAGAGATTTGAACTCTTGACTTCTACCGTGTCAGGGTAGCGCTCTCCCCCTGAGCTACGCGCCTAAAACTATTGTCGCACCTATATTTTAAAGTGCTAATACCAAGTGACAATTATCAGAAAGGCCGCGAAATTGTCAAGGGAAAAAAGCCTTTAAAATCAAGTCATAGTCAACCACAACCACAACCTCTTAAGTAATAAAGATCAAAATGATCAAATCAGCCTCTAAATCCACCTCACGATCACACGGCGGCAAGATCGTTTGATTGAAGCATGAATATCCCTTAACCGGCCAAATTCCGCGCACCAGAGGTTAGAGGGACACCCTCCGCCTTATGACACGGAAAGGAACGCTCAGCCAGCCCAAAAATCAGCCACGGTCTTCTGCAAGGATTCATCCAAACCGCCTTCGTGCCAGACGAGCCGAGGCTGAGACCTTAGCCAGGTCAACTGCCGCTTGGCATACCGGCAGGTCTGCTTGATCACCTCGGCCTCCGCCTCAGCTTGACTCAACTCTCCGAACAGACACGCGACAACCTGCTTATAGCCAATCGCCTGTAAGGGTTTTAGCTGAGGTGAATAGCCTCGGGCCAGGAGTCCTTCCACTTCCTCAAATAACCCGGAGGCGAACATCTGCCTGGTTCTGGACGCGATCCGCGCGTACAGCTCCTGCCGGGGCAGGTTCAAGCTCAAAAGCATATAATCATACGGGGTGTCGGACAGACCGTGTTCAGCCTGGTAGCTCGAAATGGGCCGGCCCGTAAGTTCGTAAACCTCCAAAGCCCTGATGACCCGAAAAAGATCGTGAGGATGAATTCTGCCCGCGGCAATCGGATCCGTTTTCGCGAGGCGGGCGTGCAGAGCCTCCCGGCCCTTGGAAAGAGCTTCTTCCTTTAAGCGGGACCGGATTTTCTGATCCCTCCCCGGCCCCTCGAAAATTCCTCGAAGCAGGCTCCGCAAATAAAAGCCTGTTCCTCCGACAACCAGGATGGGAACCTTGGCATGGCTCATCTTTTCTATCAAAGGGCGGGCCAGTTCGAGATAGGCAGCCACATCGAAATCCTGGTCAGGATCGATCAGGTCGATCAGGTGATGAGGCGTCCGGGCTTGCTCCTCAGAACTGGGCTTGGCGGTACCGATGTCCATATATCGATAAACCTGCATGGAATCGGCGCTTATAATTTCAGCGCCGAATCTTTCCGCAAGGCCCAGGGCCAGTTCCGTTTTGCCCACACCGGTCGGACCGGCCAGGACTGCCAGTTTGGGGCGATGAGAGTCAGGAGAAGGTTGCATTCAGATCCGTCTAAATTTTTTCTCAAGTTCCTTGAGGTCGATGTGATAAATGAGGGGACGTCCATGGGGGCAATGAGTGGATATTTTCGCTTGACTCAGATCGGTTAAGAGCTGGTCCATTTCCTCGAGCGTCATTTCATGTCCGGCCCTGATCGAGCCGTGGCAGCACAGCGTCTGCATAAATGCTTCCTCAATCCTGGCCAAACCCGCGTCAGGACGCAGGGTATCCACCTCGTCAATGATCTCTCCCATGACCTTATGCGGGTCCCTGCCCGTCAATACCGCCGGTATGGCCCTGAGAACAAATGTCTGGCCGCCAAAGGGTTCCAGGTCAAAACCAAAGCGGGACAGTTCGGCGAGCAGGCCCTCGAGTCCAACCGCCTGAGTCGGGGTAACCTCAAAAGTCACAGGTATGAGAAGCTGCTGGCTGTTAAGAGGACCGGCGGCCATCTCGGTTTGAAGGCGTTCAAACAGGATTCGCTCATGGGCCGCGTGCTGATCGATGATGTACAATCCATCCGGTCCCTGAGCCAGAATATAGGTTCTGAAAAGAGCCCCTATGGCCCTCAAGCCATGCCTTTCAGTTTCAAAAACATCATCCGGCCGCGCGGCCGGCGGGTGAGGCGCATGAACCTCCGGCCGCCATGTTTTTCGATCAGCTTCCTCGTTCCAGGCCAGGGGCTCAGCCACGGATGACTTGAAAAAAGCAGAATTTACCGCAGGGTATGGCACCGGTGGCGGTGGCGATTTTATGGGAGAAACCAGGGGGCGGTGTTCCTTATTCAAGGCTTGACTCATGATATTCACGCTCACCTGCATGACCTGCCCGGGTTGTCGAAAACGCACTTCAGCTTTAGCCGGATGAACATTGATATCCACGACCTCAGGATCAACCGTCAAAAAAATGATGGCGACTGGATATCGCCCGGTCATGAGCCGTCCCCGGTAAGCCTCCATGACGGCTCTGGTCAGCAGCCGATCCATCACCGGACGGCCGTTGACATAGATATAAATGGCCCTGGCCCGGCTGCGGTCTATCTCCGGCCTACCCAGAAAACCGGAAAGGCTGACCCCGGCATAGGAACCTTCAAAGGGGAACATCTTTTTCGCGGTCTCACGTCCCAGCACCCGGGCCACCCGGGCCAGAGGTTTTTCGCTGGGGCTGGTGGCGATAACCTGCTGGGAGTTATGCTTATATATCAACCTGAGTTCCGGCCGGCCAAGGGCGTATCGCTGAGCCA
This sequence comes from Deltaproteobacteria bacterium, assembly GCA_019306365.1. Taxonomy (GTDB): domain Bacteria; phylum Desulfobacterota; class Desulfarculia; order Adiutricales; family JAFDHD01; genus JAFDHD01. The sequence goes on along the minus strand of JAFDLS010000011.1, from coordinate 8,860 downwards.
TCTCAGCCAGATGAGCGGCCTCGGTCTGGGCGCTTTTTAAAAACTTGCGTCTGGCCGGAACATTGAAAAACAAATCACGAACCTCTACCGTGGTTCCCTGTCCGCGAGAAGCCTCCTCGACCGCCAGCATCTTCCCGCCGGAAAGACGAACACGCCGGCCAAGCCCTTTGGAATCGGAAGCGGAAGTGAGCGTCATTCGTGAAACGGCTCCAATACTGGGCAAAGCCTCCCCGCGAAAACCCAGGGTATCAATACGCAACAGGTCGGTGTCTTCGGAAAGCTTGCTCGTGGCATGGCGTTCCACGGCCAGCAGCATGTCGTCCGGCGGCATGCCAAGCCCGTCATCTGAAACCATGATCAGCCGGCGGCCGCCTGCCTGAGCTTCTATTTCGATGCGTGTCGCTCCAGCGTCCAAACTGTTTTCAAGCAGTTCCTTCAGGACAGAGGCTGGCCGCTCCACCACCTCACCCGCCGCGATCCGGTTTATAAGCTGTTCAGATAAAAGCCTTATTGACGCCAAGATTCGATCCCTTTAAAAATGTAGCATCCTGCCTCAGCCCTGTTCGTCCAGGGGCCTCATTTTTGCCCTCTGGGAGCATATTCGAGATATCTAATTGATTTTATAACCAATTAGAACGTTTGTCATAAATATGTTCCGTTTGGCCTTGGAATAGGAGAAGATTTAGTTTCGGTTATTCTCGTAAACCGGCCCGCGACAAACGCTGAAACATCATGTAATTGCCATTGGTTATATTATGACAGCCGCTGTTAGAGTCTTTTTTGACTGTGGTAATCAAACGGAACGTAGTTCCGGCAATTACTATAACTGAATACCAAATCAATTTCTGACCAAGTATATCATAGGCCGGGAAAGCTTGCCAAGATTGTAAGGAAATCCTATAATGAAGCCGCAAGGAGTGCCTTCACGGGTTCTTTTTGACCTGGTGAAAGGGGCCGCGTATCAGGCCGCAGGTGGTTTTATTTGCCTTCTTCCACCGGGCTCTGGCCCGGCCCTTTTTCCAGGGGACATCAGTCAAGACATTCTCAGGAGGTTCATCCGTGACCAAAAAAGAGGAGCTGATCCTCAAGGCTACCAAGGAAATCGTTGTTAAATTCATTGAGACCGGCCGCATCTATCCCAGTTCTTTTGAGGAGAACTACAGTCTGGTCAACAGGGTTGTTCGAGATTCCATCAAGGATGAAGAGCCGGAACAAGGCTAGACGTTTCTAATACTTCACCTCACGCAAACAAAGTCCGTGAGCCGGAGCGGTTACTCCGGCCAGGGAACGGTCTTTGGCGTTAAGTATTTCTTCGAACTCTTGAGGGCTGATCCGGCCGCGCCCGACCTCAACCAGCGTCCCGACAATCGCCCTGACCATATGGCGTAAAAAACCATCTCCTTCCAGCGTAATCCGAACCAGGCCGTCCGGTTTCGCAGTAAGACCGGCCTCAAGCATTCGGCGGCCCGTACTCTTAACCGAACTGCCAGTGGATTGAAAACTCGCAAAATCATGCTCCCCCAGAAGTGATTCCAGGGCCAGCTTCATGGACGTAAGGTCAAGTTCGGCGGGAATATGCCAGGCATAACGTCGGTTCAGGGTTGATCGAACCGGGGAGAGATAGAGGTCATAGTCATAGATCTTGCTCAGAGCCTGATAACGCGCGTTAAAATCAAGAGGAACCTCTTTAAGAGATAGGATGGCGATCTGTCGAGGCAGCAAGGCGTTAGCGCCTCGAAGAAGCTCTGCAGGGCTTAAACGGGTTTTTGCTTTAAAGTGCGCGGTCTGTCCCCGGGAATGTACCCCCGCGTCAGTGCGGCCTGCGCCGACCACGGATACCTTTTGACCGGTCAGTCGGGAAAACGCAGCCTCAATATGGCCTTGAACCGTGGGATGATTTGGCTGACGCTGCCAGCCGGCCAGGCCGGTCCCGTCATACTCGATCACCAGCTTGAAGTTGCGTTCCAAACCGGGTTCCGGCTCAGCGCTCATGGTATCACCCTTATTTTAGGGTCTAAGGCCCAGCTCGATCAAACCTGTTTCCTCGGCCAGGCCCAGCATCAGGTTCATATTGCAGATCGCCTGACCTGAGGCTCCCCGGGTCAGGTTGTCAATAGCCGAAATCATTTTAACCCGCCCGGTTCTCCGGTCGACAAAAACGCTTAAATCACAAAAATTAGTCCCGCGCACGTCCAGCGTATGGGGTAATTCCCCCTTCTTTCGTACGCGGACAAAGACATCATCCTTGTAAAATTCATTCAAGACGGCCAGAAGCTCCTCATCTGAGCTGTCCTGGGTCAACGCAGCGTAAACCGTACTCAAGATGCCCCGGGAAAGAGGCACCAGGTGAGGCGTAAAGCTGATGAATAAAGGCCGCCCGAATGCCAGGCCAAGCTCTTGCTCGATCTCCGGCGTGTGACGATGACCAATGACCTTATAGGCCATCAAACCATCATCGATCTCACAAAACTGGGTGGTCATGTTCAAGCCTCGGCCGGCTCCGCTCACACCGGACTTCGAGTCCGCTATGATTCCATCCGGTTCGATGAGTCCTTTTTTCAGCAGCGGGGCCATGGCCAGGATGACGCTGGTCGGGTAACAACCCGGGTTTCCAACCAGGCGAGCGGTTTTTATCTGATCCCGGTATAGTTCAGGCAACCCGTAGACTGATTCAGATAAAAGTTCCGGAACCTGATGGCGTTCATACCATTCCTCATAGACCGCCGCTTCGTTAAAACGAAAATCGGCGGAGAGATCCACCACCTTCCCGCCTCCTTCCAGTAACGAAGGCACGATCTCCATAGCCGTACGGTGCGGGACGGCGGTGAAGAAAAAATCGGCCCGTCCAGTTAGGTTTTTAGCTTCAGGGGACTCAAAAATCTGATCATCCAAACCGCCTAACCGACCGGCCAGGGCTGGAAAAACATCTGTAACCTTCTGACCGTCAAGTTTACGTGAAGTGACGGCCGTGACCTCGACTTCGGGATGGGCGGCCAGAAGTCTAAGCAATTCAAGGCCTGTGTAACCGCTTGCGCCAATAATTGCCACTTTAACCATGATGCACCTCAAAAAAAAAGGGAAGATCGGCAGTTGACCTTCCCTAATAAATTTAACTTCCGACTCTTAACGTTTGGAATACTGGTACCTGGCTCGAGCGCCCTTTTGACCGTACTTCTTTCGTTCCTTTTTTCTAGCGTCCCTGGTCAGAAAACCGGCCTTTTTCAGGACCGGCCTGAAAGAAGGGTTGTAGGCCAAAAGAGCCTTGGCGATGCCATGCTTGACAGCTCCAGCCTGCCCGGAGATCCCTCCGCCGTTAGCCAATATATAGCAATTAAACTGGCCTTCCGTCCCGGTTAGAGCCAGGGGTTGATTGACTATCGCTTTTAACGTTTCCCGCGGGAAGTAATCCGCTATGTCACGCTTGTTAATTTCGATCTTTCCCTCGCCGGGAGTCATCCACACTCGAGCTATCGAAGTCTTGCGCTTCCCGGTGGCATAGTAACGGTTCTGGGCCGTCATAGAATTGCTCTCCTAATCCTTGTCTTTTAAATCTCTAACGCTTCAGGCTGTTGGGCTTGATGAGGATGATCCGGCCCGGCATATACTTTTAATTTCTTGAACTGACGCCGGCCAAGACTGTTCTTGGGCAGCATGCCTTTCACCGCGTGCCGCAGAACTTCCTCTGGCTTTTTTTCTAACAGCCTGCGAGCCGATATCTGCTTTATCCCGCCTATATGACCGGAAAAATGATAATAGATTTTCTTGTCCAGTTTATCCCCGGTCAGGCGAATTTTATCGGCGTTGACAACAACGATAAAATCACCTGTATCAGTATGTGGAGTGTAAATGGGCTTATGTTTACCTCGAAGGCGCCGCGCGACTTCAGTGGCCAAACGGCCAAGGACCTTGCCTTCGGCATCAACCACGAACCACTTTTTCTTTGTTTCCAATTCTTTAGCCACAAAAGTACGGCTCATAACAAGGGTCTTCCCTTCAAAACGAAATCAAAGAAGAGTACGTACCTCTTTCTGGGCGTTTTGTCAATATTTTTTTCGTTCTATAAGGTTATTTGAGTCAAAACGCCTAGATAAAAATTCAATGTCCCAAACGCCCTTACCCCTTAAAGAAACATCAAACCGGGAGAATCAAGGGTCTTCCGGCCCGGATGTTTTATTATTGGTTCAGTTACTTTAATCGATTCACATAAAAAATCAAGTCCGAAGTTAATAATAAGCCTTTTTTTTTGCCTGTGAAACCTTCTGTAGCCCGGTTTACCTCGTAATTCATTACACGGGAAGCCGCTGGCACGCTGATTCTGTAACGCTGCCTGAAAAAACTTTTCGCTTAACAGACAGAAGGTTATATTTAGAGACCTCCGCAAAACATCGTCCTTTAGCCGACCTCATGAGCGCCGCTTCGCTGACGCTGCAGCGGCATATGTCAGGCTCAAAATTAAGTCCTCGAAATATTAGTAATATTCCTGCGGGTTAAATTTTCGCCCTCCGCGATTTCAACAAAATCACTGGTTTTGCAAAGGTCTCATTTAACACTTGCCCTATCGTAAATCCTGTGATAAATAAATTCGATTGAATTACACACGCTCCGGTTTAGGCGCACGGTGCCCGTTTGTCGGGTCGAAAGCTTGTTGCAGCCGGGGCGGAGGAAAAAACCGTAAAAAGGGAGCAATTGAAATGTCACAAATTACGATGAAGCAACTTTTGGAGGCCGGGGTTCATTTCGGTCACCAAACCCGCCGCTGGAACCCCAAGATGAAGCCTTACATCTTTGGCGCTCGCAACGGCATCTACATCATTGATCTTCAAAAAACAGTTCAACTTTTCAAAACAGCTTACAATTTTATCGTCGAAACCGTTGGCAACGGACATTCAGTCCTGTTCGTCGGCACAAAGAAACAGGCGGCCGATTCGATTTACGAAGAGGCGGGGCGGGCAGGAATGTTTTTTGTGAACCAGCGATGGCTGGGCGGCATGCTGACTAATTTCCAGACCATCAAACAAAGTATCGACCGGCTTAAACGTCTGGAACAGATGAAGGAAGACGGCTCCATAAATAACTTTCCGAAGAAAGAGATTCTTTCCATGGAACGGTTGATGGAGAAGTTGAGGAGAAATTTGGGCGGCATCAAGGATATGGATCGTCTGCCAGGAGCGGTTTTTGTTATTGACCCGCGCCGGGAAAAAATAGCCGTTTCAGAAGCCAGGAAACTTCATATCCCTGTGGTCGCCGTTGTAGATTCCAATTGTGACCCGGATGAAATTGACTATGTTATCCCTGGTAATGATGACGCTATCAGGGCTATCCGGCTGATGGCTTCCAGGATTGCGGACGCCTGCATCGAGGGTAAAGATCGTTTGGAAGAAAAGATGGCTGCTGAGGCAGAAGTGGAACAGGAAGCTGAAGAGGAAGCCGTTGAGGAAGCCGCGACGGGGAAGCCCTATGTGTCGGATAAACCTGGAACCCCGATGGAAGGGGCACAAACAGAGCCCGAGGTGATCGTAGTCCATAGGAATGATGAAGAGGGTCAAAAGACCCAGTAAGCCACAAACTACACCCGGTACTCATCCGGGTTTTTTAATAAAAGTTAAGGAGCCAAATCGTGAAAATAACAGCAAGTATGGTCAAAGAACTAAGGGAGAAGACCAACGCCGGTATGATGGACTGCAAAGAGGCCTTGAAGGAGTCCAACGGAGACATGGAAAAGGCCACTGACGTTCTCCGTCAGAAGGGCCTGGCTACCGCGCGCAAACGCGCGGGCCGTGCGACTGAAAATGGCCTTATTCATGCTTACATTCACGGCGGCGGGAAACTCGGCGTGCTGGTTGAGGTTAACTGTGAAACTGATTTTGTGGCCAAGACAGACCAATTCAAGGATTTCGTCCACAATGTGGCCATGCACGTGACCGCGGCAAACCCAATCTGCATTGACGAAGATTCCCTGCCTGCGGACGTTTTGACCAAAGAAAAGGAAATATACAAGGCCCAGGCCCTGGAAATGGGCAAGCCTGAAAAAATTGTGGATAAAATAGTTGAAGGCAGACTGAAAAAATTCTACGAAGACGTCTGTCTGCTCAACCAGCGATATGTCAAGGACAATGATATGACCATCCAGGACTTTCTCAATGAAACCGTGAGCAGCCTTGGGGAGAATATAAACATCCGCCGTTTCACACGGTTTCAGGTGGGCGAGGAATTAGAAGGGGAATAAACCTCATCTTTTGTCTAAAGATATGTGCGCGGCATTAAAATATAATCGAGTCCTTCTTAAAATCAGCGGGGAGGCTTTACAAGGCCAGGACAGCTTTGGTATTGACCCTCATGCGCTTATTAACATCACCGATCAAATCGGCGAAGTTCTTACATTACAACCAGATCTGGCCCTTACGCTTGTCATAGGAGGCGGCAACATCTTTCGCGGACAGCGCCTCGAGGAAACCGGACTCAAACGAACGACCGGCGATTACATGGGCATGCTGGGTACCATTATCAACGCGCTGGCCATCCAGGAATATCTGGAGGTGAAAGGTTTTGAAACACGAGTCTTGTCGGCGCTCAAGGTGGAAATCGTGGCTGAAACCTATATTCGCAGACGGGCGCTCCGACACCTGGAAAAAAGACGAGTGGTCATTTTTGCCGCGGGTACGGGCAACCCCTATTTCACAACCGACACGGCCGCCGTGCTTCGGGCCAATGAGGTGGGAGCTGAAATTATCCTCAAAGCCACAAAAGTGGACGGGGTTTACGATTCAGACCCGATTGAGAACCCTAATGCGCAATTTTTCCCCAGATTAACTTACATGGAGGTTATTGAAAAGCGGTTGAAGGTAATGGATACCACCGCAATTTCACTAGCTATGGAGAACAACCTGCCGATAAGTGTCTTTAATCTCACCAAGCGGGGCAACATTAAACGAGTTCTATCCGGAGAACCGGTCGGAACTCTGGTAACAGGATAATGGAGGCTGATATGCTGGATGAGGTATACGAAGAACTAAAACAGCGAATGGAAAAAAGTATAACCGCCCTGGAGAAAGATTTCAAACGAATCCGTACCGGCAGGGCCTCAACTGCACTGCTCGATGGTATCCGTGTGGATTACTACGGCACCCCTACCCCTTTGAATCAGCTGGCCTCTTTGTCAACCCCTGAAGCCCGGCTGATACTGATTCAGCCCTGGGATGCTCAAGCGCTGGGTGACATTGAAAAGGCCATTTTGAAATCTGAACTGGGTCTGAACCCGATGAACGACGGTAAGGTTCTGCGTATCGCCATTCCGCCCCTGACGGAAGAACGGCGCCGGGAACTGGTCAAGGTTATCAAGAAGATGGCTGAAGACAGCAAGGTGGCGCTTAGAAGTATCCGGCGGGATAGTAACGACATCATAAAAGATCTTAAAAAAGAAAAGGAAATTTCAGAGGACGATTCTTTTAAGGCCTTGGACGAAGTTCAGAAAATCACAGGGGATTTTGCAAAGAGAGTGGACGAAATGTCCGAGGTAAAGGAGAAGGAGGTCCTTGAATTTTGATAGGCGAATTTTACCGGGCCACTTGAAACTTTCGCTCGTCATTTATAAGAAATTGTGGTGGTTCCATAGCCGCCACGTTTTTTTTATCAATAAAGGATGATATAATACTATGACAGTGGAAGACCTGGACCTGCAAAAATTACCTCGACACGTGGCCGTTATCATGGATGGCAATGGCCGCTGGGCCGAAGCACGCGGTTTATCCAGGATCGAAGGACATCGAGCCGGCGCCAAACCGGTGCGAACAGTCACCCAGACCTGCCGTGAGCTGGGGATTGAGAACCTGACCCTATTCGCTTTTTCCTCGGAAAACTGGAACAGACCCAGGGCCGAGGTGGAAGCCCTGATGAAACTACTGAATCGTTATCTCAAAAGAGAACTGAACGAGATGCTGAAAAACGGCATCCGGCTCAAAACCATCGGCGACCTGTCCAGGCTGTCCCGGCCCCTCCAAAAACTCCTTCATGAGGCAATGAAGGAAACGGCGAATAATAATAAGATGGTTTTATCACTGGCCCTGAACTACGGCGGCCGTCAGGATATTCTTCAAGCTGTAAAGGCTATTGGCCAGGCATGCGGAACCGGCAGACTCAAACCCGAAGATTTGACCGAAGATGTTATCAATAATTTCCTGTATACCGCTGGTCTGCCTGATCCGGATCTGCTGATCCGAACCAGCGGAGAATACCGGTTCAGCAATTTCTTACTCTGGCAGATCGCTTACACCGAATTCTACTTCACACCCACCTTATGGCCCGATTTCAGCAAGGAAGAATTAATTGACATTTTGAAAGACTTTCAGCAGCGGCAGCGGCGCTTTGGAAAAACCGGGGCACAGTTCGCCTCGAAACAAGGAAGCTGATTAGTGGCCATCGCCTCACATGCCAGCCGCTGGTTGATAGCTGTTATTCTACTCCCTGTTCTGGCAATCGTGATCTTTCTGGACCAGCCGATCCTTTTCGACCTCGTTGTTATTACCGCCGGGCTTCTGGCTCTTCGAGAGTATTATGGCATGGTCTTCGAAACCCCGGAAATAACTCTCGTCATTTTGGGCCTCGCCGGTCTTGTCCTCATCATGCTTGGAGCGCGAGTTAATTTCCCGAACGCTCACCTGATATCCCTTGTCGCGGCCCTATGGCTGGGATTTCTTTATTTTCTCTTTAATTATAACTCCATAAAAGATATCGCCGGTCAAGTGGGTTTCTTCGGTCTGGGTCACGTTTATATCGCTTTGTTCCTATCTTTCATCATCCGCGTGCACCGTTTAAACGACGGATACCTCTGGGTCGCCTTCGTCTTGGTTGTAACCTTTCTGGC
>JAFDLS010000153.1 GCA_019306365.1 Deltaproteobacteria bacterium | reverse complement strand
CCTCTGCAAAACCAGTAATTTTGTTGAAATCGCGGAAGGTGAAAATTTAACCCGCAGGAATATTACTAATATTTCGAGGACTTAAATTTGAGCCTGACAAAGAGGTCAGCTAAAAGACGAAGTTTTGCAGAGGTCTCATTTTGTTATTGAACTTGAGGAAGCGGAGTGTTTGATTATTCTTTATTTAGAAGGCCCAGTAAAATCGAGGTCAAGGAAAGGCTCAAAGGTTTATGAGGAAAATTATTGCCCCGCATAACCTCAGTCTGGTAATTTATGGGGCAATTTCATAAACTTTTTGAACGCTGGTATTATTTTGGAGGTGGCTGAAGACGGCGAGGAAAGAAGCGAGGAGTTGACGGCCGCCGCGATAAATAAAGGGATTTCAGCCAATGAAATTTTACAGCAAGGCCTTGTGCCCGGCATTAGGGAAGTGGGGAAGTTGTTTGGTCAGGGTGAGGCGTATCTGCCCTAATTGATTGTTTCGGGAAGCGCTATGGAAACAGCCATCAAGCATCTCGATCCCTTGTTCAGTCAGGAGGAAGCGTCCGTCGCTTGTACCTTTTTAATAGGAACCGTCAGGGGTGACGTGCATGACATCGGTAAACATATCGTCATCATGATGCTCAAAGGCAACGGTTGGAAGGCAACGGACCTGGGAGTCGATGTTCCGCCTGAGGGTTTTTGCGAAGCGGTCAAGGAAGGGTCTTTTGACATTCTCGGAATGTCAGCTTTATTGACAACCACGATGAAGAGCCTTGACATGACAATCAAAGCGCTGGAAGAAGCCGGGCTTAGAGATAACGTAAAGGTCATCATAGGAGGAGCCCCGGTTACTCAGGACTACGCGGACAAGATCGGCGCTGACGCTTTTGGTGAAGACGCCTGGGACGCCATTACAAAGGCGGAAAGACTCTTAGCCCGGAATATTCATGAATAATCCGGGTCAGGATAAAAAAACTTTTTGAGATGGCTTCTGTTATGGTCAGGCAATGTCTGGGCAGGGTTATAGTGTTTTTTATCTACAGGCCGCCTTGCTCTTTATATCGTTTGACTAACTCCAGGTAGGTTTGTGATCCTCCCAGTAAACGCTCTCTCTGCTTCGGTGAAATCTCCCCCTGAATTTTTCCCGGTACTCCGATCACCAGTGAGTTGTCCGGGACTCGCATACCTGGGCTGATCAGACAGCCTGCCCCGATGATGCAATAGTCACCGATTTCGGCGTTATCCAGTATGGTGGCATTATTCCCTACAAGATTATTGCTGCCGATTTTTCTTCCATGAACCACCACGCTGTGGCCCACAATGACATTGTCGCCGATCTCCATGGGTATTCCAGTGTGGAGGACGCTGTTGTCCTCGATCATGGTGTTGCAGCCAATCTTGATCTTGGCGAAATCTCCCCTGATTACAGCGCCCGGAAAAACACCGGAGTTTTCACCAATCTCCACGTCTCCAATGACATAAGCCGCCTCGCTGATAAAGGCTGATTCGGGTACCCTGGGTGTCTTGCCGTTGAAGCTTCTAAGCACTTTCCCCTCCGGTTTGGTAAATAATGAGCCAATTTTAACTTCAGGAATCTTCGAGGGAGCATATGGGATATTTGCTTGCATGTCAATAATGACCGGCGCGGCTTTCTTATAGGTCAGCAGCAGGCGGGCAGCTTTACGAAAAAAAGAGTTAGAGTGATTGCCAAAATGTAATTCTGATTCAGGGGGGGGTAATACACATGTAAAGGTTTTAAACGGACGAGGGATTTTTAAAAATCGCTCTAATCTCGTTCAGGCCGTTGCTTTTCTTCCTTTTCCCGCTGGCTTTTCTTCCTTTTTTCCTCCCTGACGGCCTTGAAACCCATTGCGTGAATCCAATGGATGAATAGACCCACCCCCCAGGGGAAGACTGGCCAGCAGAACCACAATGTGCCGGGAGAGGTTATCAGGTTGATAAACAGGAAGAAGCCGGTTACGCCCAGGAAAATGTATAGATGCTTGTAAAATTTAACCTTAGACTCAAGTTGGACCTCTATCAGTTCATCCAGCGTCTCTGTTCCTGAAACTTTATCGCTAAGACGGCTTGCGGCTTTCGCAATTTGTCCTCTCATTTTTTCTATTCTGCCGCCGGTGAAGGCCAGAGCGCCAACCCAATGAATGAACAGCCCCAATGCCCAGGGGAGCATGGGCCAGAAAAACCACAAAGTTCTGGGGGAGGTTATCAGGTTGATAACAAGGAACCCCACGCCCACGGCCAGGAAGGTTTGCAGGTGCCGGGTAAAGTTCATTTTTGCGTGGACGCGCCGCTCTATTGAATCCTCACTGGTTTTGACTCGGGAGCGTTTATACCGCTTTCTTCGTTCAGCCCTCGCCGCCCTTCTCATCTCCCTCGCCCCTTTTTCCCAGAGCTTGCGCCGGGCCTTTTCGTCAAATCCCATCTCATCCATGAAATTTCGCACGTTTTCGCTAAAACGGGTTCCGGCCGCTCCGGGCTTTCTGCTTTGCTCGTATCCTTTAGCGTCTGACGGCTTGCTTTCGCTGGTGGTTGAGGAACCCTGGCCTTTTTGTTCGGGCTCCAGCAGAACCCGATAGGCCCTAACCGGTTTGGGGATATTCTTGACGTTCCTCTCACCCAGGTATTCGTATCCCAGAGGCAGTTTGTCTTCAATCTGATCGTAGGCGGTTCTGGAGATGCATATACCGCCCGGGTCGGCTATGGCTTCCAGCCTGGCCGCGATATTCACCCCATCGCCGTATATGCTTCCCTGCTCCTCGATCACGTCACCCAGGTTGATTCCGATGCGGTATTGCATTTTACGCTGGTCCGGAAGCTCCATATTTCGTGCTTTTAATTCTTTCTGGACCGCCACGGCGCACTGGACCGCGTCCACCACACTCGGAAACTCGGCCAGGAGGTTGTCCCCCGGCGTATCCACTACCCGGCCCCGGTGCTGTTTAATGAGACTCGCCATCACCTCACGGTAAGCGGTCAGTGTGCTCACCGTGGCCGCCTCGTTGTCACTCATGAGGCGGCTGTAACCGGCCACGTCGGCGCTGAGGATGGCGGCTAGTTTACGTTTAAAACTTTCATCGGCCATAGCGTCTATCCATGTCCACAGATAACTTTTAAAATGTTATTTCATCAAGACCTGGAAAGCCTATATTTCAAAGTTTCCTTCAATCTACTCTCCGAACTAAAAACCTAGAGTTAGAGATTTCCTAATTGAGGCCTCTGCAAAACTTCGTCCTTTAGCCGACCTCATGAGCGCCGCTTCGCTGACACTGCAGCGGCATATGTCATACGAAAATTTAAGTCCTCGGAATATTGAATATATTCCTGCGGGTTAAATTTTCTTTCTCCGCGATTTCAACAAAATTACTGGTTTTGCAGAGGCCTCTAATTAGTAGTGATTTGAATAATATAAAAAATAACTCAGCTTACCAATGGTGTCAAATGAAAAGGCGTGCCGCAACGTCACTAATCTATATTTGTCAAATTAAGCTGATTCCTGTAATAATGATTTTCAATGATACTTTTTTTCAAGATAACGGTCTAAGGCCGAAGAACCTTTTAGAGAAAGGAAGATAACGATGGATGTGTCTCAGTTTTGTTTGGAAGGAAAAGTGGCGCTGATAACCGGCGGCAGCCGGGGTATCGGGGAGGTTACTGCTATAGGTTTTGCCAAGGCCGGGGCCGATGTGGTGGTTGCCAGCCGTAAACTGCCGGGGCTGGAAACGGTTGCCGGAGCTGTCACGGACATAGGCCGGAAAGCTCTGGCCGTTGAAGCTCATATCGGACGCATGGATCAAATCAGGAATCTGGTTGAAAAGGTGGTGGCCGAATTCGGACGGATAGACATCTTGGTCAACAACGCTGGCACCAGCATCGCGGCTTCAGCTATGGACATTGAGGAAAAAGCCTGGGACGCGGTTATGAACCTCAATTTAAAAGGTCTCTTCTTCCTCAGCCAGGCCGCGGCCAGAATAATGAAAAACAACGGCGGCGGTAAAATCATCAATGTTGCCTCAATTGACGGTTATGAGGCTCAACCCGAGACCTGCGTTTATTCAGTGGCCAAGACAGCCGTCAGGATGGCCACCAAGGTTATGGCTAAGGAATGGGCTCAATATAACATCAGGGTTAATGCAATCGCGCCGGGTTACATTGAAACCCATCTCTTAAACGCCAAGTGGTGGGACCTTTCGGACGAGGAAACCAAAGAGGCCAAAGCGGAAATGGCGGAAGGGATACCGCTTGGACGCATCGGTGATCCCGTAGAAATAGCGAATGCCATGATATACCTGGCCTCGGACGCTTCGAGCTACGTTACAGGCCAAACCTTTTTAGTGGATGGAGGCGTATTACTTTAAAAATTGGTTTTCTTATTTGATACCGGGCGGCTTGCCTCGCGGCGGGTAGTGATCGCTAGAAGCCATCTCAAAAAAGTTTGTTTACCCTAACTCATGAGCGCCGCTTCGCTGACACTGCAGCGGCATATGTCGTACGAAAATTTAAGTCCTCGAAATATTAAATATATTCCTGCGGGTTAAATTTTCTTTCTCCGCGATTTAGACCAAAACACTAATTTTGAGATAGCTTCATATAACTTTTTGGGGAGTAAAGCCCTAAAAACAGGGTAAGGGGTAAATCATGGCCGTAAAATATACTTATGAACTGATGGACGATCCAAAAGAATTGGCTGCGTTTAATTTTTGCCATGAAGAAACCTACCGGGATTTGCTCGCCTGCCAGCAGGGGAATATGTCCAGAGAGGAGTTTAAATCAAAATATCTTACAAAGGCCGCTGTTTTGTGCCTGGATATGACCGGCTTTACCAAAGCCGCCATGGAGCGCGGGTCGTTGGAAAGCTTTTTCAGGATTCTGAACGTTCAAAGGGTCTGCTGTCCGGTTTTTAGGCAATTCAAAACACGCCATATCCACGCCTTTGCCGATAATATTACGGTTATCTTCGATGATCCCGATGAGACTCTGGCGGCGGCTTTTGAAGTCCACCGTCGTATCAAGATTTTTAATCGTTCTGATATGTCTGGTGAGGATTCGGCTTCTTGCTGTATCGGGATTGGATATGGAGATGTTTACGCTATTGGCATTGATCAGGCCATGGGAGACGAGATGAACCGGGCGGCCAAACTTGGGGAGGATATTGCCAGGGATTTCGAAACCCTGCTTACGGAACGCGCGTATGATGCCTTGCATGAGCGTGATGATGGCCTATTTCGGAAGAGAACCCATGAAGCGGTTCCATTTGCCTTTTACAAAGCCCTGTCTTGACACTAACGCCGCTTCAATCTAAACTGCCTTCACTTAAAAAGATTCATGAAATCCGCCTGTTGCCGTTTGGAATGTTACAAAACACAATCGCTGGCCAGATGACCCCTGGAGAAATACTGAATTCATTCTTACCGTTGCCAAAACGCTTTCAGGGTTTCACAATGTGATAAAAGCACCATGGAGAATTCGATTAAAAAAAACGAGCATAAAAATCAGAATTTGCCAGGAGGCGGGGTGCCGCAGGATAACATCCGATGCCCTGGTCTCACCTCCGGCGCTCAGGAAATTCATATGCTGGCCAAAGACCTCCCCAAACAAATGACCGTTTTTTATTACAAACAGGCGATGCAGTTAATCTGGGTTGTCTTTGCAGGCGGCACCGGAACAGGTAAATCCACCCTCTTCAACGCTTTTTGCGGAAAGCAGCTTAGCGGAACAGGGTTGGAGCGTCCCAAAACCAGTGGACCGATTGTATATGCTCATCGAGACTGCTTGATCGAAAAGAAATTTCCTATTCCTTTGATAAGGATAGAACGGTTAAACGCGGATGATATTGACGGAGGGCCGGTCACCGGGAACCCAGGCCGTCTGATGATCCTGGAACATAACCGGGAAGAATGGTCTCATTTTATCGTGACGGACACCCCGGACCTGGATAGCGTCGAAGTTGAAAACCGGCGGATCACCGAGGATCTTTACCTGATGAGCGATCTGGTGGTTTTTATTACAAGTGAGGAAAAATACGCTGACGATGTGCCTTACCAATTTCTGATGAGGATCATATCGGAAAAAAAGCCCTATTTTTTCCTGCTCAATAAAGCCCGGGGAGAACTTGTCGGCGAAGAAGTAACGGACACACTTTCGAGCCGGCAAATTTCTATTAATAAAGACCGGATGTGGCTCATTCCAAATGTATCTTCTGACCCGGCGGAGTCGATTTCCAAAGATCCGGCCTTTCGCGATTTCAGACGCGCTCTTACGCTGGAGCTTTCGGCTGAAGGCCTGGAAAACTTACTTAAAGCGGAAAGATCGAGGCGGGCTGAGGAACTGAATTCGCGTTTAGCAAGGCTCCTTCTCTTGCTGGATGAGGAAAATCAGGCGGCAAAAAGCTGGTCGGACAGGCTTGAGACGCTTTGTCGAAATACATGCCAGGATTTTCTCAAAAATCAGAGGGAACGTTTTCTTTGCCAAATATGATGTTTTATCCAAACCTCGCGGTTTTGTAAGAAATATCATATTAACTCCTTTTCGACTCCTTGGTATTATCAGGCAAAGCGTCCCCGGTTCCTCTGAAGAGGTTCTTTTGAAAGTTCAGAAAAAAATAGACCTTTCTCCTGTCCAGGCGGCGCTCGAAAGATTTAATCGATTGGTCCTGGAGGAGTTGTCGCCCCCGGACGAAAACGCTCCCCTTTTTAAGGGGCTTCGCCAGCCGGAAGTGATGCTTACGGACGAAGAAATAAAAGAGCGAATCTGGGAAGAGCAGGAGAAGCTCGCCGTATGGTTGAGTGAAACATTTGAGGAGCTGTCACGAGGTATCCCCAAAACCAAGGAGTGGGGCATTTATTCCACTTCTATTCTCTGGGGGATACTTATTTTATCTCTTGAAACCGTTATAGGCGGCGGTTTCACGATCATAGACGCGGCCCTGGATTCGGCCCTGGCCCCCTTTGTGACCAAGG
>JAFDLS010000152.1 GCA_019306365.1 Deltaproteobacteria bacterium | reverse complement strand
GGGGGTCAGCGTTTTTATAGTCAAACGGCAGACTGAGGAACACGGGGGAAGAGTTGTTCTCCAGGAAACAGACCACATCCGAAAAAGCCAGGGCATGGGTTCCAAGAATTACGGCCCGTATTTTTTGATCTGACATTGTTTTGGCCAAGGAAATGGCTTGTAAACCATCCAGGGCCAGAAAGACGGTTTCCGGTTTCTTTGACTTCACCTGGTTTATAAGGGTTGAAATGTTTTCCTTCGGGTTTGAGTAAACCATGGTCTCAACATTGGATGTGTTTGTCTGGTTAACCGCATGGACAAAGGTCTGAGCCAGACCCCGGCTGAAATCAGTTTCTTCATGGATAACCAGGATCCGGCCTGATTTCATGCCGCTGACAGCATAATCGGCCAGGGCGCGTGTTTGGGCTGAATCCGAAGTCATGAGTCGAAAAAATTGACCCTGGCCTGATACTGAAACATCGTCCCCGCTTAAAAAAGGCACCAGAACAGGCAAACCGGCCTCGATATAATCAGGCCGGCCGGCTTCAAAGGTTCGCTCCATAAGGTGTCCGATTATCATCAGCACCCGTGGGTCTCGCGCCAGCCGTCGAGATACAGGCTCGTTGACGATCCTGGCTTCATCCTCAAGGCGCAGTTTGACCGGACGGCCCTGCACCCCGCCCGCCGCGTTAGCCGCGTCAACCGCCAACTGAGCCCCCCTGATCGCGCTTTCACCTATTTGGCTCAGAGGACCGCTCTGCGGGACTATAAAGCCGAGGTAGAGATAGCCCTTGTTTTCCAGGGTTACTTGTTCTGCATTTTCACATCCGGCAAGTCCGGCGAAAAGGAAAACCAGCAGGAAAACGATAATGACGCGTTTTATTACATTTTTCTTCATTTCTTTTTTGTCTGCCGGGCTCGAAATACAATTTTAATTGGGATTTTGTCCAGTTTAAAGGCCTCACGAAAACTGTTTGCCAGATAACGCTGATAAGAGAAATGTACCTTATTCGGCAGGTTCGTGAAAAGGACAAATGTTGGCGGGCGGGTTCTGGCCTGAGTCGCGTAATAAAATTTCAGCCGCTGCCGTCCGATATAGGGCGGAGAATGAGCTGCCAGGGTCTGACTCAGGACACGGTTCAGCTTCCCCGTGGTGACGCGGGCCGTGTATTGAACAAAGACCTCGTCAAGCGCTTTGAAAATTTTTTGCACCCTAAGTCCGGTTTTGGCCGACGCGGTCAGATAGGGCGCGTAAGGCAGGAAACGCATTTTGAGCTCAATCTGGCCCTTTATTTTTTTCTGCCACAACTTCCTGTCTTCAACCAGATCCCACTTGTTGAATAAAAGGATAAGACCCCGGCCCCGCTCCAGGGCGTACCCCGCCACATGAGCATCCTGATCGGTGATTCCTTCCAGGCTGTCGATTAAAAGCACGGCTATATCGCATCGTTCCAGGCTCTTCAGGGCTCGAACAATGGCAAACTTTTCTATCTTCAGGGAAACACGTCCTTTTCTCCGAATACCGGCCGTATCCACAAAACGGTAATGCCGTCCCTGGCGCTCAATTTCGATATCCACCGGATCCCTGGTCGTACCCGGGATTTCACTAACCAGGGTTCGCTCCTGGCCGATGAGTTGGTTAACAAGAGAAGATTTCCCCACATTGGGGCGGCCGATGATCGCCACCCGGGTCAGATTTTCCGGGGGTGGTGTTTCCTCGCCAGACGGCAGCTCTGCGGCCATCGCGTCCAGGAAATCACGAATGCCATATCCGTGAGCGGCGGAAAGGGGAAAAAGCGGCTCGACGCCCAGGCTGTAGAAATCCGTCAAGGCGTCTTCTTTCTCCAGACCGTCAATTTTGTTGACCCCAAGGATAAAGGGGCGCTCAGATTGGCGCAGGATATCCACCAGCCCGTAATCATGAGGATTAAGACCACCTTTGCCGTCTAAAAGCAAGATAGTAAGATCAGCCTCTTCCAGGGCCAGAAGGGTTTGAAATCTGATCTGCGCTAAAAAACCCTCGTCCGCGTCCAGTTCAAACCCGCCGGTGTCAATCAGGGTCACCGCCCGGCCCTTGAGTTCGATTTCGGCGTAATTGCGGTCTCTGGTAACACCGGGCATATTGTCCACAATGGCCTTGTTATACCCCACCAACCGGTTGAACAGCGTTGATTTGCCAACGTTGGGCCTGCCAACTATCGCTACAAGAGGTCTCATGATCCGTCCTCAATCGCATCATAAACGATATTAACCGTTCTTTGAAGCTCTGGCAGAAAAAACATCTCATCCCGGTCAAGCAGTTTTTTTAAGGTCCGAACGGCCGGTGGGACGTATTGCAAGTATAAAGCCTTGCCCTTAACCTGACTCAAAAAGGCAAAAGCTCCCAGGGCTTGCAATAAACGGCATACTGCCAGGAAATGATAACCGGCCTCACAGGTCTCCTCGTCAAAGGCGGGCTGCGCCTTCCTCAGCTGAATGTAATAACCTCGCATTTCTTTTCGAAAACGCTCACTCAATTCAACGTATGGATCATATAGGAGGCTGGCCAGATCATAACCGGGCGGTCCAAAACGAGCCCCTTGAAAATCTATCAATCGTGGTTTTTCCTGCTTGATCATCACGTTTCTGGATTGAAAATCCCGGTGCATCAGGACGGTTTCCGTCTTTTTAAGGGCCGCGTCCGCCAGCGCCTCAAACTCAAGACCCAGGCCGGGGGCAGGCGGCGTTATTTTGAGATAGCCTTCCAGGAACCGGTGGGTGAAGTATCCGGCTTCCCTTTCCAGGATAAGCGCTTTATCATACGCCGGAGTCTGAAAACACCATTCCGCCCTGAAGCCCCTTGTCCCTTTATAATGCAGGTCAGCCATAACGCTTATGACACGTTTATATATCTCATCGCGCCGGCTCGCGCCGCAGCCGCGGATAAAATCCTGAAGTGAAACGTCCCCCAGGTCCTCAATGAGGAAAAGGCCTTGCTTCTGATCCACGGCCATAAACTTTGGTCCGGTTTCTTCCAGGGCCCAGAGGTGCCTGCCGATGAGTTCATAGGAGCGGTTTTCAGCCCGGTTTAGGCCCTGGACAACAAGCGCTGTGTCCAAGCGAAAACGCACCCGGAAAAAGGACCGGTCCGACCCGTCACCGCAAAGGAGGTCCCATGACAGACCCTCAGGGTCATCAGCCGAATCGGGCCAGAAAGCCATAACGAACTCAACCAGCTTTGCATCCGGCTGAAAATCAGTCAATCTTTACGCCTCCTGTCAGATCGTTTTTGGCTAAAACTCCTTCAGCCAGCACGCTGTCCACAATTTTGACGCCGGCCGCTGCCCTGGCTTCCTTCCAGAGCACGGAATTTTCAACCATCGAGCCCGCCTCCAGAACGACACCTTGATCCAGGCAGGCCCAGCCGTTAACGGCGGCTCCCGGTTCAATCCTGACCCCGGCCCCCTTCAGGACCGGACCTTCCCTTCTTTTTTTGAGTAAATCCCCGTGAACATTGAGGTAATCCTGCCGGGTCTCAATCTTCCACCAGGGTAAATCTTCAATCACCAGAGCCCTTATTCGCGCTCCGGCCTTGATCATGGCCTGGTAGCTGTGGATGATATCATACGGCCCCTCAGGGATATATGCTAAAAGTTCCGGCTCAATCACATGAATTCCGGTGAAGGCCAGGACGCGCCAGGGCTGATCGTCAGGCTGGTCCGCCCACTCCCCGCGAAACCCGCGAACCCAACCCTCTTGATCAAGGGCCACATTGTTAAAACGCGGGTTGTCGCGTAAAACCAGCGTCACGGAGGGCTGATAAGCCAGGTGCTCGTCCATCACGGTTTGTAGGTCTATCCTGGTAAAAATGGCGCTATTTATCAGGATAAAGGGTTCATTGCCCAGAAATGAGGCAGCGTTTTTCACTGCCCCCCCGGTGCCTAAAATATTTTCTTCATGGAAGCTATATATTTTTATTATATCCCTCATACCGGCAAGTTTTTTTTCAACCTGAGCGGCCAGATGGTGAGTATTGACTGCTGCTTCTTTTATACCAATTTCGGCCAAAAGGTCCAAATTGTAAGAAATTAGAGGCCGGTTGAGTACGGGAAACAGGGCCTTGGGTTTGACCAGACTCAGCGGCTGCGCCCGCAAGCCAAAACCCGCCGCCAGAATCATCGCCTTTTTTACTTGATTCAATATCTCTACCCTTCCCTCTGCCAGGTGAGGAATGTGGGGAAAAAATAACACAACTCGTGAATTTATGGTGGATTTTTTATCCTCTGGAAGAAATCCCCGATCTTTGCGAGAAAAACGAGGCCGCGTATATCGTTTAAGGGACTGTTTTCAAAAGTCTTTTAAATCAATAAGCCAATTATTTGAAATTTACTGTCTTTACCGTCCGCTTAATTGATTTTAACGGTCAGAAGTTGATTCAAGCTTGCAAAAGAAAGGAAAAGCGTGGTAGTTTTGAAATATTGTGATCCGGAGGGGTGATACTAGCAGCTATCTCAAAATTAGCGTTTTGGTCTAAATCGCGGAGAAAGAAAATTTAACTCGCAGGAATATGTTAAATATTTCGATGACTTAAATTTTCGTACGACATATGCCGCTGCAGCGTGAGCGAAGCGGCGCTCATGAGTTAGGGCAAAAAAACTTTTTTGAGATGGCTTCTAATTAGGATTGCCGAGATGCTATCAGGAGGTGAAAGTATAATATTATAGTAACGCGGTAATACCGATAAACGTGGAGATTAGGCTTTAAGGAGAGGATCATGGTTGACGCTAAATTTGTGGAACGGTTTATAAAAACATTAAAATTTGAATGCCCTCACTGCGGTTCCACCAATATTGATATCGATTGGAAGGAGGGCGAGGGGAATGAGCTCATTATCGAAAATATTTGTGACGATTGTAATGGTGAATGGTCTAAGCACTATAAATTAATAGAAGAATATATCAGAAACGAGGAGGAAAAAAAATAATCATCAACATAAGAAAAATTCATGGAAAACTACCAGCCGGGTTTGCGCTTGCCAATCCGGCTGAAGTTTGTTGGTCAGAGCCGCTTTAAAACAGCCCCTAATGAAATAGATAACGTATTTTTTTTTATTACATTAGTATTCTTATCAAGAGTGATCCTCAATTGACGACTGATAAAGAAATATTGGAATTAGTTGGCCGGATGCTGATGATTGGCTTAAATGGAGAGAATTTTAGCCGTGAAACTCGTGAATTGCTGCTTGATGTCCGGCCGGGCGGGATTATCCTGTTCAAACGGAACGTGGGAGGCGGTCCTGCTCAGGTAGCGAGCCTGATTAACAGCTGTCAGGAGATTTCCATGAATGAATTCGGACGTCCGCTGCTGACAGCCATTGACCAAGAGGGCGGTCCGGTCCGGCGGCTCGATCCCCCGTTTTCCGTTTTGCCCAGTCAAAGGGAGATGGCCGAGAAACTTGACCAGGATGAAGTTCGGGTTTTGAGTTCTAAAAGCGGGCGGGAGCTGGCGGCGGTGGGTATAAATTTGAACCTGGCTCCGGTACTGGATATGCTAACAGAGGAGCAGGCCACGTTTATGGCCGAACGTTCTTTTGGCCCGGATCCGGAGGTTACGGCGAAACTTGGAGAGGCCGTGATCGATGGACATGCCGAGCATGGCGTGTTGACCTGCGCGAAACACTTCCCGGGCATCGGAGACGTTCATCAAGATCCGCACCGAGAGCTGCCTACTGTCAGCCAGCCGGCTGAACGGTTAAGGGACGTTGAAATCTTGCCTTTCCGAAGAGCCATCGAGCATGGAGTCGCGGGGGTCATGACGGCTCATGTCAACTTCACGGCGTTTGATTCGGACTGGCCCGGAACCCTGTCCCGCAAAATATTAACCGAACTTTTGAGGGATGAGCTGGGATTCGCCGGTTTGATCCTGACAGACGATATGGAAATGGGCGCTGTGACTGAAAACTATCAAATCGGTCCAGCGGCGGTTCGGGCGGTAAGGGCCGGCGCGGACATAATCCTGATCTGCCACCGGGCCGACCGAATTCGTGAGGCCAGAGAAGCTCTTCTTGAGGCCTTTCGGTCGGGCCAGATTGGCAAAAAACGGCTTGAAGCCACTTCAGCCCGACTGGACAAAATTTACAAAAAATTACCAGAACCCGATCCTGCCAGCTGACGTGGCCGTGGCCTTACGGGAATTGAAACAGGGAGAAACCGTCTCCTTACCCTGGGGAGGAAGCCTTACGATCAAAGAGGATATTCCGACTAGCCATAAGGTTTCTCTGGAAGTTCTTAAACCTGGCCAGACAATCACAAGATACGGGCAGCCCATAGGGGAAGCCCTTTCAGCCATACCTGAAGGAAGCTGGATTCACACGCACAGCCTCAAGCTGCCCGATGAAATGAAATCAGAACCTGAACCGGCCTCCGATTTCGCGGTCCTCGAAGGGTATGGCCCTTCAACCTTTCTCGGCTTTACGCGTCCCAAGGGTGCGGCCGGAATACGTGGCTTGCGCCTGCGGTGTGGCCAGGGCCATTGGGCGAACCCTGCCGGAAGCGGTGATTCTGGAACACGGGCATGGCTGCGGGCGAGGCGGCAAGGATTGGCAAAGGACTCTGGCGACCTTGCAGGGCATCGGCACCAATCCGAACGTCGGCGCTGTGCTGGTGGTGGGGCTGGGCTGTGAAGCTGTAAACGGCGAAAAACTGGCTGAAATAATCGCTTCTTCAGGGAAACCGGTCGAATATCTCGAGATCCAGAAGTCCGGCGGTTCCCGGCGCACGGCTGCCAGGGGTATTGAACTGGGCAAGGCCATGTTTGAAAGTATTTCTTCACAGACCAGGGTGCCTCACCCGATAAGCGAAATAACCGTAGGCCTGCAATGCGGCGGATCTGACGCCCTGTCAGGGGTAACCGCCAATCCTACCGTGGGCTTGGTTTCAGACTGGATCGTTTCTCAGGGCGGAACGGCTATACTGGCTGAGACGACCGAGATGCTTGGAACGCTTCACCTGCTTCAAGCCCGGGCCGCTGACAGTGACGTGGCGGAAGATATCCGTACCATGATATCCAGCCGGGAAGCCGCGATCCGGCGGGCGCTTGGAGATAAAGCTCATCTGGCTATCGCACCCGGCAACATGGACGGCGGCCTTTCGAGCATTATGGAAAAATCCCTGGGCTGTATTAACAAAGGCGGCAGCTCTTCCATCCGGCAGGTTGTCGAGTACGCTGAACAGCCAAGCCGCAAAGGATTGGTCCTCATGGACACGCCTGGTTATGATATCGAGTCCCTGGGAGGGCTTGTCGCGGGCGGCGCTCAGCTGATAATCTTCACCTCGGGCCGAGGAACGCCGGTTGGGACACCTGTCGCATCCACGATCAAGGTGGCGAGTAATTCCGACCTCTGGCGGCGCATGGAGGACGATATGGACCTCAATGCCGGGCAGGTCGCCGATGGTTCGCGCACCCTTAAAGAAATGGGCATGGAACTTATTGACCTGGTCGTGGAAGTGTTGGGCGGTAAACTGGCCAAAGCGGAAGAAAACCAGCAAGAGGTGATCGGTTTCTCCATGACACAAGAAGCCGGTTAAAAATCAAGCGTAGAGCCGGGGATACTCATTGACAGGCCCCGGTTCTACTGATACTTTTATTCTACACTAAAAATACAAAATCCGACAATTAGAGCGTTTGTCATAAATAAGTTCCATTTGGCTTTGGGGCGGGAGGAGATATAGATTTAGCCATTCTCCTAAGCCACCTTGTGACAAACGCCAAAACATCATGTGATTGCCGTAGTAATCAAACGGAAAATAATGCTGGCAATTACTATAAACCGGTTTTCTGAAATTTAAATAAAGGCTGACCTTAAGGACCTGAAGGCCGGTTGCGGTGTAGGTTCCTGGCAAACAGACCGTTTTTATTGCTGTTATTTTTCCAAATAATCCGCCCTAAACGCCATCACGGAAAAGAGCTTTACCCCTCCTTTGGACCTTACAGCGGAAGGAAAAACTCGCATTGACAGTGTCTATAGCCTGTGCTAAAGTCCATCCAAGATCTCAAATTACGACCAGTTTCAAAAAGATCCATAGATAGAATTAATAAAATTTAATAGTAAAACCGAGCTTTTCACAGTATTGTTCTAATGGTTAGATTTCATGACACGCAGCATTTCATAAGGTGTAATGCGTTTCCCGTATAAAGAATGTTACTCAATCAATAAAATACATTGCGCTCATATGAGCGTAAGGAAGAAGCTTCTTCAGAAAAAACGGAAGAAGCAGTTTAGAGAGGAGCGTTAGATGCGAATGAAAAAAAGAGGTTTATTGGGACTCACACTTACCGGTGCTCTCGTCCTTTTGGTGGCGGTATCGCTCACCATACCCGTCTGGGCGGCGAGTAAGGCCGAACCATGGGCGGTTTGGGATTATTCAAAAGAAAAACCTGTCAGGGGCGGGTACTACCGAACCGCTGGAGCGAGGGATGTCGGACTGTTGAACCCGAATCATTGGCCGGTGAACGACTGGCTGGTCATCAACTTTTTCTTTGAAAAATTCTTGATAACTGACGGGAACTACCGGCCGGTACCCTGGATGGTGGAATCCTGGAGTTACCCTGACTCCTTGACCTGTATCATGAAGTTGAAAAAGGGTATCACCTATCATGATGGAGCGAAATTCAACGCGGAAGCAGTCAAGTACCAGATAGACTGGATTAAAGACAAGAAAAACGGCGCGTGGTCCCGAGCCTGGATCGAACCTATTAAGGGCGTTGAGGTCGTGGATGAATACACGGTCAAATGGACTTTTAAAAGACAATGGGCCGCCTTCCTGGGAATTATCGCCAATGTGCCGGGATACGCCATTTCGCCCAATGCTCTGAAAGGGGACGTGCTTTTAACGCAGGCATCCAAGGCCGTTAAGAAAGCTGCCAAATTGAAAGCTAAAGCGGCTAAAGGGGAGAAAGAAAAGAAGGCCTATGAAAAGGCACAGGCCCTGGCGGATAAGTTAGCCGCTCAAGCAAAGGGCCTTAAAAAAACGGACGTCATGCCCGTCGGTACCGGGAAGTGGATTCTCGAGGAGAGAAGCCCAGGCAATTTTATAAAAGTAAAACGCAATCCCAACTGGTGGTTTGGCAAATCCATCGGTCATCCGGATATGCCTTACTATGATGGACGCCTCCAGACGATTATTCCCGACCCCTCAGTCCAGCTCGCCAACCTGAGATCCGGTAAGATCGACTCAATGACGCTGAGTAAATCTCAGTATCAGCAGGTCGCGAAAGACGAGAATTTAAAAGCCTATATCGGGCCTGTAAACCACGTCCGGGCCATGCGCTTCAATCATAAATCCGGGCCGTGCAAGGACATCCGGGTGCGCAAGGCCATTTCCCACGCCATTGACCGCCGCGCCCTCGTGGTTGGTACCGAGTTCGGCATGGGCCGGGTAGCGAGCGTTATGTACCCTGATGATCACTGGGCGCACAATCCTAATTTGAAACCGGTTAAGTATGATCCGGAGCTCTCGAAAAAATTATTAGCCGAGGCCGGTTACCCCAATGGCTTAACCGTGAAGGGGTATATGCTCAATAATCCTACGGTTATGAATTGGACGGAAGCCATCAAAAACATGCTGGACCGGGTCAACATCAACTGGGAGGTGGAGTCTCTGGATTCCGTTGCCATCTCCGATAGAATGAAAAACCTGGAGTATGATTTTGGCGGCGGCGGCTGGACATGGATTTATGATCCTGATCTAATGGCCACCGGTCTTTATCATCCTGACGGCGGCTTCAATTACGGTCGAAGCAACAATGAGAAGGCCATCGAACTCATTATAGCGGGCCGTAAAGAGGTGGACCTGATCAAGAGGCAGAAGATCTACTGGGAACTCGAAAAAGTGCTGTATGAAAATTATGAGGATGCCTGGCTATGGTGGGAGATGTGGCCTAGTGCCTACAGCAAGAACGTCGCGGGCTACAATCATAAGATGTCTGTCAGGCACAAAGAAATATGGTCCTGGTCTCATCCCACGTGGTTCAGGGATGGCAAGCCCTAGTTGAAAAGGCTGAAACATTAAATAAAACATAGTCAACTATAACCCGCAGGCGGCTTGGGGAATCTGGTTCCCCAAACCGCCTTTACTTTTTCAAGAAATCGCTTTGAATGATCAGAACATGCTTAAACTGGTCAGTAGGCTATTGACAGCTAAGTGATCGTATGAGTAAATTCAATTGTTGGGAATTCAGTTTAACTCAATGTCCTGATTATATAAGGCGTTATATTCCTTTTAGTCGCAGCTTAAACGAAAAATATTTTTGACAATCTTCCAAACCGCTTTTAGAACAAATTTTGCCGGCAATTGAATCGGCAGGTTAAGGAGATTTTAGTTTTATGGATTATGTAAAAGGAATTTCAATTAACACATGCCTTGGTGAACGTCAGGTCGATACCGGGGTATCCCCGGTTGGAGTGGCCCGGATGGACGTTGATAGTTTATACGCCGATAGCGCCAGTCTCCTCATGGACTACATCAACAATTCGAACCAGGAAGCTTGGGAGAAGATCAAGGCCAAGATCGGCTACACGTTTGAAAACCTTGATCTCAATCTCTTAAGGCCCATGAACTCTGGCTTCAATCAAAACTGAACGTTAAAAATCATTCTAAAAGGAGAAACGCCGGATGAGTAAAGTAATAATTACGGCGGCTATTATCGGAGCGGGGCCCACCAGAGATCAAAACCCTCACATCCCTATTACGCCCGCGGAGATCGCGGATTCAGCCGTGGAGGCTTTCAACGAGGGAGCCAGCATAGTCCATATCCACGTTCGCGACCCTGAAACCGGGGAGGCGTCTAACGAGGCGCATCTCTTCGAGGAAGTGGTGGACAGAGTTAGAAGCAAATGTGATGTCATCCTGAATCTGTCCACCGGCGGCGGCGGCGGGCTTTACATCGGGCCGGGTGGAGAGACTGTCTCCGACTTTATACAAAGCGCTGAGCGAAGGGTGGAGCATGTCTTGAAGCTCAAGCCGGAAATGTGTTCCCTTGATATCGGCAGTATGAATTTCGGTGAGGGCCTGTTCGTCAATGCTCCGGCGGTCGTGTATAAAATGGCTGAATATATTAAAGAGGCCGGTGTGAAACCGGAAGTGGAGCTTTTTGATATCGGCCATATCGAAATCGCCAAGCGTCTGCTTTCTCTGAATCTGCTTGAAACGCCTCCTCACTACCAGCTCTGCATGGGCACCCAGGGCAGCCTCGCGGCCACGCCGAAGAACGCCGTTCACTTTATTGAAAACCTTCCTCCCGGAGGCACCTGGTCCATCTTCGGCGTTGCCAGAACTCAGTTCCCCATGGTTGCCATCGGCGTGCTTATGGGTGGACATGTCAGGATCGGTTTTGAAGACAATCTGTATATGAAAAAAGGCGTTAAGGCCAAAAGCAACGCGGAACTTGTGAAACGGACCGTGGATATCATCGAAAACCTGAACCAGGACGTGGCATCCGTTGATGAAGCGAGGGAGATACTGGGACTAAAAAAAGCGTAACTAATTTTACTGAAGCAAAAACATTATCCCGGGTACTTAGGTCTCATGACCCTGAAAGGGGGAGAGATCAGTCACCCACAGGAGAAGCCTCATGCCGGAAAAAGAGGATCACGCCCTGAACGTGAATATGCGTCAGGCCTATCCGTCCATTGTAAAAGCTGAAGGTATCTACCTTTATGATGAAGAAAGAAAGCGATTCATCGACGGCGCGGGCGGAAGCGTGGTCGTGAACGCGGGACACGGAATCAAGGAGTTTGCTCAGGTCATTAAAGAGCAGGTTGAAAAAGTCGCCTTTGCTTACAGGATGAGCTTCACCTCTCCCCAGTTTCAACAATTAGCCAAGAAGATCTGTGAGCTTACCAATTTTGATGCGGTCGGCCTCAAGTCTATTGATCTTAAGGAGCATAACCTGGTCGATCGGTGCGCTCGGCTGGGAGAGTACCTGGCCCGGAAGATGGAGGATTTAATGAAACATCCCTCCGTGGGAGATATTAGAGGCAAGGGGCTCATGAGAGGTATTGAGTTTGTGGCCGATAAAAAGACCAGGGAGTCTCTAGATCGAGGGCTGGCTTACCATTATCAGGTTCAGTCGGAAGCGCTCGACAGGGGTTTAACCATGCTGGCCGCCGGCGGGTGTAACAAGGGAAGCGCCGGGGATATGATTTTACTCGGCCCTCCTTATATTATTACAGAGGAACAAATTGATGAGATGGTTGATGTTTTAAGCAGCGCTATTTCCGCAGTGGAAAAAAGAAACGGGTTTTCATAAGAATGCAACCCGAT
>JAFDLS010000151.1 GCA_019306365.1 Deltaproteobacteria bacterium | reverse complement strand
GTGAGGGGTGGTTGCGAGGCTGTATCCTGGCAGTATCATGCCGTCCCAACCTCCAACCTCCTCAAAAACATCAATGATCGCGTGAAAACCGTTGCGCATATTGCTCATGCCCTGGGCTATAGTCCACCCTTTATGTCTGGCAGGGAAATAAATATCCATCAAAGGTGCGCATGGAATCCTGTCGGTTGGTTCCAATCGTACCGCTGCTTCCATTCTCTCAAAAGCCGTCATCGTCTCTTCCGGCATGTTTAAGTTACCTCCTCGCTTATCTAATGTAATAACCCAAGCATTAGGACTTTATAAATCCTTCGCACTTTTTTAAACCGTCCATGGCGTCAGTGGTGTATGCGTCAGCTCCGATGAAATTCATTACCGTTTCATTCACAACACCGCCGCCGACGATGACTTTCAGACTGTCTCGCAGCCCTCTTTCGTTAACCTGATCCATTACTTCCCTCATCGAGTTGAAGGCAGTGGTAAGCAGGGCTGAAAAAGCAAGGATTTGAGGCTTTACTTCTTCGATCACCTCCAGAAAACGATCAACTGGCACATCCACTCCCAGGTCATGTATCTCAAAACCTGCGGCTTTGGCCACAGTGCAAAAGATGTTCTTGCCAATGTCGTGAAGATCCCCCTTGGGAGTGCCAATGACGAGTTTGCCAATTGTGTCGATGACTGTCCCTTCTAACTTAGGCTCCAGTATCTCCATGGCTCGAGTAAACAGGTCCGCTGACATTAAAAGTTCGCTCAAAAAAAACTCGCCGGTGTTGAAACGTTCCCCGATAAGGCCCATCCCGTCTTGAAGTTCACGAATGATCACCATGGGATCTTCACCTTTATCCAAGCGGCTTGTAATTGTTTCCAAAACAACGGTTTCGTTAAA
Organism: Deltaproteobacteria bacterium; assembly: GCA_019306365.1. Lineage (GTDB taxonomy): Bacteria > Desulfobacterota > Desulfarculia > Adiutricales > JAFDHD01 > JAFDHD01. The sequence continues at coordinate 5,445 of JAFDLS010000151.1, read as the reverse complement.
GTCTACAAGGGCTTTTGCTATCGTATCGCTCAAAGCTGATCCTCCTTTTATTTCCATATGTCAATGCAACAGGTAGGAAAGAAATCCTGATATTCGCACACCTGGCTTCACCAAAGTTCCCCTACTTGAAGAAACTACGCCAGTTTTATTTACATCGGTGCCGCTCCCGTTATAAAAGCGGTCACACTGCTCTATGAAGATTAAATCCGCCAAACTCATGAACCTCTGTCATTACAACCCAGACAGGCATAAGCCAAGGAGCGTCTTAACTGTTTTCTTTTAAATCTTTTTACCCCCAGGCGATTAGCGTCAGGAGTTATTAAAGTAATGAAGGAGCGTTAAAGCCAATATTAGTTTTGTCATTTCAGCAAAAAATTGAGAAAAAATTTTTAAGGCCATGAAAATTAAGGTGTATTAAGTTTATTAATCCGCTTAGTGGTGAAATTAATGAACTGAAGGTAATTTGTCAAGAAAAAAATGAAACATTGTTTTTAAAAACATACGAAGAATGTAGCAATGTTTTAACTCTCAGGCGTATCACTTTAAAAATTTATGGAGAAAATACTGGGAAAACATTAAGAAATGTCTTGGTGAACTGCCTCAGGCTTCCATCCCAAGCATCCTTCCGCATTTTTAGGCCAATATTATTAGGGCTTGACAAGATCATTAAAATATTCTAAATTGATCAATATAATCAATATATCCTTGTAAAAAAACTGAGCCATGATTGTCAGGTTCAATCAAAGAACCCTGCGTGAAAGGAGGCGGCGCAATGTCAAAAATTTAAATCAAGGATTTACCCAAAGATCAAAAAAACAATAAAGAGGAGATGAAAAAGGTTATGGGAGGTTTGGCTATTTTGACGCCTTTAAGCATTTCGCAAATTAAACCGTCCAAATCCCTTATCCACATGCCGGCATATCAGTGTCCTTAGAATCTCAAGCTCCCGGGATAAGCAGAGTTAAAAAAGGAGGAATCCAGATGGCAAAAATCAAGATCAAGGATTTACCCAAGGACAAGAAGATCAGTAAGGAAGAAATGAAAAAGGTTACGGGAGGTTTGGCTATTTTGACGCCTTTAAGCATTTTGCAAATTAAACCGTCCAAATCCCTCATCCACATGCCGGGACATAGTATGTGTTAAGGAGGGACCCTGTCAGCTTGCAAGGAACAATTTAAAAAAGATTTTGGGTTGAATATCTAACATAAATAGTCAACCCCGGACTCTTTTAGCATGGCGGAACCATGATCGCCAGGCTCCCTCATCTCTTTCCCTGCAAGTTATGACTGCAACAGGAAGTTAGAAGGTATAAGGCAGCAACCACTCAAATCCATTTTCTAAATATCTCTCTACCCATGCCTTTTGTAAAAAAGTTTTTTTATCAAGCATAGCGGGTTGGAGCCTGCATTCGGAGTGGTCATGTTTACAGCGGAGGATATCAACATTCCAGTGGATAAGTCTGGGCTGGTTATTTATTTCAGCGTAAAGGGCAATCGTTTTTTTTTCAATGGCAACACCGGTTTTTTAAGCCACGACCTTCCTGATTATGCCGATGCGGTTTTTGGCGCCCTAAAGAAGTCTAACAAGGAAAAGCGCCGGATATGGAAAACCCTTGAGGAACAATTTGGGTCCAACTGCAGGTCGCTCATCCAGGAGATTACCCTTTTCCAAAACGGCCGCCATCCAAGCCTGGCCGTCGAGCCCCGACAGAAGGCATTCCTGCCCAGGACCTCACCAACTCAGATTGTAATTTACACTTCTCAGGATTGCAATCTAGCCTGCAGCTACTGTTATAACCAGGGCGGTACCTTTGGCGGTCCTTCATCCTTTATGTCCACTGAAACAGCCCAGGATGTTGTTTCTTTCATCAGCGGGATCATTAAAGAAGAAAGACACGACATGATTAACGTCAATCTTTTTGGGGGTGAGCCGCTCTTGAATCTTCCGGCCGTGAAGATTCTCGCTCGACGCCTCCAGGACCTTAATCATTTGAATCTAAAAAGTAAAGTGCGCCTTACTCTGGCCACAAATGGCACCATCTATAATAAAGAAATTTTCAAAACATTCGCGGAAAGACCGGACCTTTCGACGATAGTTGTCAGCCTGGACGCCTTCCGAAACCTTCATGATTTAAACCGCGTCTTCAAGAACAAAAGAAAACGCTCCTCCTATGACGTGGTTCTGGCCAACCTGAAACGGCTCATCAAGGAAGGTATTCCGCATAGCGTAACATGTGTGGTAACCCATCCCTTTGATTTTGTTTCAGCGGCCGGGGAACTACACAAGCTGGGCTTGCGATGTGTGGAACTCAGGGATCTCACGTATCATATATTCGGAGAGGCCGCCCTGCCGGAAGTCTTTTACAGTAATCTTGCTTTGTGGAAACAGAAATATCTTGAGTATTCCGATTTCCATCTTGACTACATGGCCAAAGAGAATGCTGTTGAGCATGTGGATCGCAATATGCTTGTCCTCAAATACGCTGACGTTTTGGAAAATTCCGGGGAAGCCGGCGACACTCTGGCTTGTGGTGCCGGCGACTCAAGCATAGCCATCGATTCCTCTGGCAGTATCTTCCCTTGCGATGGTTTCATACGGCATCACACCTTCAAATTAGGTCACGTGAAAGATGGTTTTGACAAAGCGAAGCACAAATGCTTTGAGCAATGGATTTTGTCAAACGGCCAGCACAGGATCGACAACGGCCGCTGCAGGCTTTGTTTTGCAAAGCTTTTCTGCGCGGGAGGATGCTATGCACACAGTTATGATAAAAACCACCGACTTGCTCCCCTTGATGAAAACCGCTGTGAGTACATCAGGGAGACGATAAAGATAGACCTCTACTATCTTTCTGAAATGAAAAGACGTGGTCTGAAGCTCAGGGTACAACTTGCGGATGAGGCCTCTGTTGGGAGATCTTCTCAGCTTCAAGAAAGCGGTGATCTTGATTTCAAGAAACTGCCGAAGCAGGAGAAGGACCTTATCATGAAGGAGCTGAAAGCCGTGCAACGCATCGGGCCTTTCGAAACTTGATCCTGTCAGTGACCAGGAAAGATTTTACAACGCTCTTTGACGGCATGAAAACTTTACTCACCGATAGAATCTACGAAGAAGATAAAATCCGTGAACTCGTCGGACATAACAGGATCACAAACGATCGTTTGGAAAGCCTGAATCAAATACCGGTCCTGTCACCTGGATTCCTTTACCGCGACTGCCCCTGGGATTATGTCTCTATCCTGAAGAGCCTTCACTCGGGCAAGGCATTCGACCTGGCTATAAAAAAACCCTCGGGTATCCTTTTCTCCTACGTTGGCAATCGGCCCAACAGGAATCAGAACAGTACGAACCCGGGAGGATATATCAAAAGAGAGGTGGTATCATCACTAAAACGGAAAATTTTACTGCATAGCGACGGAAGGAAGTCCATTGCTGAGTTGGCCCACGCACTCGCGGGCTGTAGTGATGCGGTACCCACACAGCGTCATGCGGCTTTTGCTATTGAAAGTCTTGTTAAAGAGGGGATCCTGTGTTTGAGGGACAAGACCGCTGCGGAAAACGTTGGTTCCGCGCGAATAAAAATCAGGGATTTAGAATGAAGCTAAAAGACTGTCCAAAGCAGTTTAATGACGGCGGCATAAGCAAATTTACCGCTCCGGACGAGACATTCAATACCGCCTTGAGCAGAATTGAGAACATGAGGCGACCCATTCTGACACGGTTTTTCCAGGTGGACGCGACCAGCAAGATACCTCAATACGCCTTTGTCGGTACCGAGGTTTTTAGAGACCATGTCCCCTATGGAGTTTTAACAAACGGAAAGGGGCACACCCAATCCCAGGCAAGAGCGAGTGGTATTATGGAGATGGTTGAGAGGTTCTCCTGTTATAAATACTCCTGTCCGGGCAATCTCCACATTGCTAGGGTATGTGCTTTCAAGGACCTAAAAGACAACCACTTTCAAGCCCACGACCTGTTCTCATTTCTTCACCCCGGAACATACAATCAAACAGTTCATGATCATGAGATTGAAAAGGGTAAAATGGCATTTTATCGAGGCTATACGCTTAGCGGGGAAGAAACTTACCTGCCGCTGACGTTACTCAGGTATTTCACCGGCACAAACGGGATGGCGGCGGGCAACACCCTTGAAGAAGCGCTGGTTCAAGGTGTTTGCGAGGTGATCGAAAGACACTGTCTCGCGATGATACGTCTAGAAGAACTCGGCGCACCGGCCATACACACCCCCAGTATAAACCATCCAATCGCCTGTGAGCTGATAGAAAGGCTTCAAGGAAGCGCCAGACGTCTTACGATTATGGATTTCTCAATGGGTATGGGAATTCCGGTCATTGGCGTTATTCGGGAGATAGATGATAAGCGCTGCATCCTGACTGCCGGTGTGGCCACAGATCATGGCGAAGCGCTGGTCAGAGCGCTCACAGAAAATTCACAAGTGGAGGACAAGGTAAATTACGACAGCATCTCTACCCTCACACATATCTTTGATCATGATGGACATGTGTCCTGGAACCAAATACCTCAGCTTGCCAGCCGCAACCTCAAAACCGAACTCCGGCGTCTGGACAAGATTCTGTCTGAACAGGGCATGAGAACCTATTTCGTTGACGCAACAGATCAAGAGCTGGCCATGCCAAGCGTTATGGTCTTTGTCACGGGCACCAAATTTTATATGCCAAACGAACCCAATAAAGGTTTTATCTTAGAAGCCCTGATCAGAGAGCGCATAGCCGTCAAAGACTATCGCGGGGCTAAAAAATATGTGGACATGGGAAGGTCAAAGGATAAGTCGCGAAACGCCTATTATCGTTACTACGAAGGCGTTTGCCACTGGATGAAAGGTAATTATGGCCAGGCAGTCGAGTGTTACAGGTCCAGTCTCAAGGGCTCATTGAACCCCAAGACCAAAGCGCACTGTCTCGCCCAGGCGGCCCTGTGCCGCGAAATGACCGGAGACAGTGGAAAGGCGCTGGATTACTTTCTTAAATTGAATCAAACAAATCCTAATTTCTGCATTGAATGGCTGAAGGCATACCCATCGATGATATCGGCCGGCGCGCGCAGGTCTTACCTAAAATTTCGAGACCTTTATAATGAAATGCTTATGATAAAGTCCTCGACTGAAACGAATGGGAAAAGGCTCCAAAAGGTTCTCCGAGAATACCTTAAAAATCGAAAGAAAATATCCGGCGCGCTCCAAAAAGCAAGGACCTATCTCAACGCCGGTCTTTACGCGGATGCGGTCAAGGAGGCTGAAAGGGCAGTTGGATTCAGTTCTTACACGTCAATAGTTTATAACATCCATCATTTTCTGGGGCTTTGCTATATGGGGATGGGCGACTGGGCAGGCGCGGTCCGCGCGTTGGAGAAGGCCGTTGAAGCAACATCCGGGGATCGAGGCCTCCTTCATTTATTAGGAGAATG
>JAFDLS010000150.1 GCA_019306365.1 Deltaproteobacteria bacterium | reverse complement strand
GTGGCTTTTTACTGCCGCCGCACAAAATAAAATATCGTTATTGACACGTTGGTATAGATAGAGACCTCTGCAAAACCAGTAATTTTGTTGAAATCGCGGAAGGTGAAAATTTAACCCGCAGGAATATTACTAATATTTCGAGGACTTAAATTTGAGTCTGACATATGCCGCCGCAGCGTGAGCGAAGCGGCGCTCAATACCGCTGCAGCGCGAGCGAAGCGGCGCTCATGAGTTCGGCTAAAGGAAAAAGTTTTAAAGAGGTCTCAAAAAAAAACCGGCAATTAAAGATCATGGAGGAGTCCGGCTGCTCAAGGCAATGCCTCAGCACATATTTGAAATATTGGAAGCAGTCCATATATATTTCCTCCCCGCGGTACCTTTCCTGCTCACCTTCCTTGCTGAAGTCGCACCCGGTCAGACGCTGGCAATCCGTATCGCCAAATCGTTCGATAAAGCCTTGAAAGAGATTCTTTACGGAATCGATGGCCCGGGTCCTTTTTTCGTCCTCAACGGCAGGCGCTTCAGCCGAGTCGTTTCCGTGCTTATATCCAAGTATAACCGCGCCTCCAAAAAGCGTGCCGCAGATGGTCTTACCCGTATGAATGGCCCCCTGATAACCCGTGGCAGCCCATTGAAAAGGAAAAGGCTCCCAATTAAATTCCGCCCGCAGAACCTGCAGGACGGCCTCAGCTCAGGTATAGCCGTCCGTCATGATCTGAACCCCCTGCTTCCAACGTTTTTTCAAGTGATCATCCGTCATAACCGCCTCCCAAGTTTTTTAACCAAACCTATTCAAAAATATGGCTGGCTTTTCCGAATGAATTCCAATTTAATTTTTGACCCTGCGTAATTCCAAAAGCGGCTCGAAAAATTCTTTTATACCCTCAGCGCTCATGACTCCCAATCGAATAGCGAGTTTGGGAGACAACAGCGTGAAACTGCCTTGCGACCTCGCGCAAATTTCTCCCTGTTCGTTGACAAGGGTTCCCTCGAGCAAAACCTCCCGCTTACCACTCAGGTCAATTACTTTCCCTTCGGCCTTCAACGGTTCACCAACGTATACGGACTTAATAAATTCAACCGTCATGCTTTTGGTTAAGGTAATTTTCTCTAACAGATAAAGGGCAGCCCATCCCATGACCTCGTCTAAAATAGTGGAAACAACCCCTCCGTGAACCACCGTGTTATAGCCGCAAAGGTGATCGGGCACGGTTATCCATGAAATAACCGTTTTTTCATCTGTAAAGAATTTCATTTGGAGTCCTGAAGGATTTTTCGCGCTGCACGCGAAGCAGTTGTGCACGTCACTGTTGGGCAGTTCTATGTAATTTTCCATTTTATTCATACCAAACGAAACTTCCTTCCTTAAGACAGCTTTAATAAGACGGTTATTAAAATCTTGGCCGGTAAAAAAAACTGAACACTTTTATCCAATCATCCCACTGTCATTATTCGCCGGGGCGATCTCATTCGCTCATATCTGAGTGTGCCCTTTTTGAAATAGCTTCCGCCCGGTTGATCTGTCAAGGATAATAAAGCGATTGCCAGAAATATATTCCTTTCAGAAAAGACGATTGATTGAAGGTTGAATGAAATCAAAGGCAGCGAAGATCGAGGCAATCGCCCGGATATTTTGGTGATTGTTAAAAGGTTGTTTGCAGTGTAAAACTCATGGATTAGATTTATTTACTGTCAAATAACTTAAAATATCTACATAAATTTAAAAAGTTTTTTTCTTGACACCTCAAAACCTGCTCCCTATAGTCCATGTGGTGATAGGGTGAGATTTTTTATCCTGGTTAAATTCTATGGAAGGTGTTAGGTTAAAAAAAACTGAACCATACCAAAGTTCAATTCATTTTCAGAAAGCCTTTCCTGTCATATCACCTGTCAATTCTTGTGATCTGGGAGCAATAAGCGATGTTGTTTGCCGGGGTTGACCTGGGCTCAACCACTGCTAAAGTGGTAATTATGGAAAAAGACGTTCTGGCTTCGATTCTGGGACCTACCGGGGCTGAACACCGCAGAACGGCTAACAAAGTCATGACCGAAGCCCTGGATCAGGTAGGGGCGGCCATTGACGATATAGAATATGTCGTGGCCACAGGCTACGGCAGGATTAACGTTCCCTTTGCTGATAAGCAAATAACGGAAATATCCTGCCACGCCAGAGGCGTTCACTGGTCTTTCCCTTCCGCGACCGCAGTTATCGATATTGGGGGGCAGGATTCCAAAGGAATGAGACTCAACAAAGGCAAAGTAGCCGACTTTGTCATGAATGATAAATGCGCCGCGGGCACCGGACGGTTTTTAGAGGTCATCTCGGAAGCTTTAGGGTTAAAGGTGGAAGATATCGGTCCGATCTCCCTGAAGTCTCAAAACATAATAAAAATAAGCAACGTCTGTACTGTTTTCGCTGAGCAGGAAGTCGTGGCGAAGCTGGCCGAGGGAGCTAAACTGGAAGATATTTTAGCCGGGCTTCATGACGCGATTGCCAGCCGGATAAACGCCATGTTTTCCAGGCTTAAGATGCAGGGCGACATTGTAGTGACCGGAGGCGGGGCCTTAAATACCGGTCTGTTAAAGGCTCTGGAAGAAAAATTTGCTCAACCGGTCTTTACCCCCTCCTCGCCGCAATTTGCCGGAGCCATAGGCGCCGCTCTCCTGGCCAGCGACCTGACCGGCCAGGCGGCGGCAAAAGGGAAAACCTTAAAAAAAGGCCATCGCCGGTTGGAAGAGGTAACCTTTTTCACCTAGATGGAGACCTCTGCAAAACAAGTAATTTTGTTGAAATCGCGGAAGGTGAAAATTTAACCCACAGGAATATTATCAATATTTCGAGGACTTAAATTTGAGCCTGACATATGCCGCTGCAGCGTGAGCGAAGCGGGGTTCATGAGGTCAGCTAAAGGACTCTAATGATTCTTTGTTAATATGTGCACGCTATGTTATATTTTGCTGGAATTGATATCGGCTCAGTCAACTCGAAAGCTGTTATTATAAAACAAAACAAAATCGTTTGCTTTAAGACAGTAGCCTCCGGGGGCAATTATACCGAAGCCGGGAATAATGTATTAGAAGCCGCTTTACAGGCGATTGAGCTGCCCAGGCAGAAACTTTCGCTAGCCTTTACGACCGGGCAAGGCGCGTCCAGAATCACTTCCGACAAAGAGGTGAATGAGATAACTTCTCAGGGACGGGCTCTCAATTTTCTTTTTCCCAACGTCAGAACCATCATTGATATTGGGGGTCAGGCTACCCGGGTCTCCCGTGTGGATGAACATGGAAGGGTGACCGATTTTGCCATCAGTGAAAAATGCGCCACCGGAAGCGGCCGTTTTCTGCAAGTCATGGGGCGAGTTCTCGAAGTGGATCTGGCGGACATGGGTCCCCTGTCCTTGAAGTCCACCAGCCCGGTAAAATTTGGCACCAGCTGCGCTGTCTTTGCCGAATCGGAAGCGATTTCAAGAATTACCGAAGGTATGACCAAACAGGATATCATCGCCGGAATGCACAACTCCATGGCCGCAAAGATCAATAGTCTGATTCAGCGGATCAAGCTGAAGCAAAAATGCGGCGTTACCGGTGGAGGCGCTATGGATATCGGGTTGGTCAAGAGTCTTGAAGGTATTATGGAATCTTCACTCCTGGTACCGCCTGAGCCTCAAATCACTGCGGCCTTGGGCGCGGCCCTTTTGGCCAGGGAGGCGAAGACCTGAGAAGTGCTTGAATATCTAACTTTTCTTAAAAAAAATAATGAAGAAGGAAGACGATGGGCGAAGTAGTAGAAAAAAACTCCGCGCTTAGCGACTTGATCGTTTTGGATTTAACCGACGAGAAAGGCGCCTACTGCACCAAGATCATAGCTGACATGGGCGCCGATGTCATAAAAATAGAAAAACCCGGGGGGGACGACACCAGAGATCTTCCTCCTTTCGCGAACGATGTTGAGGATCGCGAAAAAAGCCTGTCATTCTGGCACTACAACACCAACAAACGCGGTATAACCCTCAACCTTGAAGTCCCCAAAGGTCAGGAAATATATAAAAAACTGGCTGAAAAAGCTGATATCATCGTTGAGTCCTATCCTCCCGGATATCTGGATAAACTCGGGCTGGGATACCAGGATTTAAGTCCGGTTAACCCGGGTCTGATCATGACTTCCATCACACCCTTCGGGCAAACTGGACCCTATCGTGACTACAAATCCTCTGATATGGTCGGCTGTGCCATGGGGGGATTCATGACCACCCACGGTTATCCTGACCAGCCGCCGGTAATACTTTATGGCGATCAGGGATTTCATATGGCGAGCAATAATGCCGCCATCGCCACGCTGATAGCGCTTTATTTCAGGGATATGACCGGTGATGGTCAGTTTATTGATGTATCCATGCAGGCCGCTGTCGCGGCGTCAGTGGAAGTCTACAATCTCGTTTATATTTATCAGAATGATGTTATGAAACGCCAGGGGACCAGACATGCCACCTTTGGTCCCGGCGAGATGGGCAACCTTATTCCATGTAAAGACGGTTTTATCTGCACATTCGGCAGCCCGGGGCCTTACGACTGGATGGAGGCCGATGGCGTCGCTGGTAAATTACTTGAGGATCCCAGGTGGGTGGACGACATTGAATTTATAAGAGAACCTGAAAATCAGGCCTACCTTCGTGAGCGGCAGATTGAATTCGCAAAATTCCATGATAAGGAAGAAATCTTCATCGGTTGTCAGAACATGCATGTCCCCTGGGCCAAGGTGAATAATTTCGAAGATATGTTCAACGATCCTCAATTACGAGATCGCGGTTTCTGCGTTGAAGTTGAACACCCGGAACTTGAAACCTCTTTTATTTATCCGGGGGCGCCTTACAAACATACCGAAACCCCCTGGAAGATTACCAGACGGGCGCCGCTTATTGGCGAGCACAATGAGGAAGTTTATACAAAAAGACTGGGGTTCTCCAAAGAAGAGCTCAGCCAGCTCGCCCAAAAGGGGGTGATCTAATGTCAGCCGGAAACCAGAAAGGAAACCAAAGAGATACTAAAAATGGGCTTGATGCTCTTAATGGATTGAAAATATTGGACTTCACATGGGTATTGGCTGGTCCGACCGCAACCAAATTTCTGGCCGACCATGGAGCCGAAGTCATTAAAATAGAAAGAAGAGAACTCGGCGACAGGGTACGCACAACCTATCCTTACGCCGAGGATGAACCGGGAACCAACCGCAGCGGTTATTTTTGTAACGTTAACCGCGGCAAATACGGTGTCACGCTCAACTTGAAGGATCCCAGAGGTATCGAGTTGATCAAAAAACTGGTCGCGCGCAGTGACGTGGTTTTTGAAAACTTCGCGGCTGAAGTCATGGCGGGACTCGGGCTGGGCTATGAGCAGCTTAAGGAAATCAAGCCGGACATCATCATGATCAGCATGTCTGGCATGGGTCACACCGGACCGTATCAGGAATTTATTTCATACGGCCCCACACTGCAAGCCCTGTCAGGCTTGACTTACCTTACCGGCTTCCCGGATCGCGACCCGGTCGGACCAGGCTTTTCTTACTCCGACTTTGCCGGAGGCTGGGCAGGAGTCTTAGCCTGCCTCCATGCTCTCCACTATAAAAACAGGACCGGTAAGGGTCAGTGGGTAGACGTCTCTCAGTTGGAGGGGCTTTGCGTTCTGATGGGGCCTGGATTTCTGGATTTCTCCGTTAACAAGAGGATACCTGAGCGCATGGGGAATCGGCATCCTTTTCGAAAGGCTGCGCCTCACGGAGCTTACCGCTGCGAGGGTGAAGACAAATGGTGCGCCATTACCGTTTTTACCGAGGATGAATGGCAGGGATTCTGCCGTGCCTTGAAAAATCCGCCCTGGACCAGGGAGGAACGCTTTTCAACTATGACCGGCAGGATTGAGAACATGGAGGCGCTGGACCAGCTTGTGGAAGAATGGACAAATGTCCGCTCAGCCCAAGAGGTCATGGAGTTATTGCAGCGGGAAGGTGTCCCGGCTGGAGTGGTTCAGGAAGCCCCGGACCTGGTAGACAAGGATCCCCAGCTGAGGCATCGCGGCTTCTGGGTGGAACTAGATCATCCCGAACTTGGCATAAGAAAACATGAAGGTGTGTCGTTCACATTCACAAAAACTCCAGGACGCCTAAAACGGCCCGCTCCCCTTTTAGGCGAGCATAATGATTATGTTTTTGGAGAAATACTGGGAATGACACCCGAAGAGATCAAAAAATACACAGATGAAGAGGTTTTTTGAAACAGCTCATACAAAAATTATGTTATTGAGACGTGAGAATGTTAGTCACAGGGAGGGGATGGAGAGGATACCGTTAAGTACCTGTTTGCGGGGGGAATAAACTACCCGATTGATCATTCCCGTGAAAATAAATATCTCTCTATGATTCCACATCGCTCACAACACCAGGCAGCTCATAATATTATGGCTTGACCTTGAAATATTAAGAAAGGGATTGTATGGTGACATCAGAGAATACAAAGATGAATGGATTGGAAAGAGCCAAACAGCTCAGTAAAAATCGAGGCTTGAGGGCTAAAGAACTTCGGAGCCAAGGGCGAAAAATCATCGGTTATTTATGCTCCTACGCCCCCTTGGAGTTTTTCACCGCGCTCGATCTGGTACCGCACCGTATCATGGGCAGTGTGGGGGAACCGATCATCAAGGCTGACGCGTACCTGGAGCCGATCGCCTGCCCCTTTGTTCGCAGCTGTCTTGATAAGGCCCTCAAAGATGACTATGACTTTCTGGATGGAGTGGTCTTTCCCCACTCGTGCGATAACGTTCAGCATCTCTCCAGCATCTGGAACTATTACTTGAAACCGGAACTCTATTACTTCCTCAATGTACCGCACATGACGGAACCGTCTTCGTTTGAATTTTTCAAATCCGAACTGACAGCGTTTAAAAAATATCTGGAAGACTTTGCAGGAAAAGAGCTGACCGATCAGGCCCTCCTGGAGGCGATCAAGCTTCATAATAAAAACCGGGCCTTGCTCAGGGAATTGAACGCGCTTCGGAAGCAGGACACCCCGCTCATTTCAGGCGCGGAATTGCTTCAAACCATGGTCGCAACTATGGTCCTGCCGGCCGATGAGGAGACCGGGTTGATTGAATCGGTAATCGAGGAAGTGAAAAACCGGCCGCCAAAGGATTCAGATGAAGACCGGCCCAGGATTATGATTTATGGGTGCGAAATAGACAGCCCTGAATTCATGCAGATGGTTGAGGACAGCGGAGCAAGCGTGGTCATGGACGATTTATGCACAGGCACGCGGGGCTACTGGGAAGGCGTGGACGAAACCGGTGATCCGGTAGAAGCCATCGCTAATCGATATCTGGATAAATTGCGGTGTCCCCGTACGTACCGTGTCAGCCCGGGCACCCATGAGGCGGATATAGCCAACCGGTTTGAGTATCTCAAGGAATACGCTGAAGAATTCGATGTTAATGGCGCAATACTTTATATCATTCGTTATTGTGACACCCAGGAATTTGACGCGCCTGACGTCAGGGATTACCTGCAAAGCATCGGATTGCCAGTGCTGCATATAGAAGATGATTACACACTGGCTGGCATAGAGGGTCTTAGAACCAGAGTTCAGGCCTTCGTGGAGATGATTGTATAAGGCATGAAGCCAAGTTCATAAACAAAGGCTTTACAACCTTGCTAATAAGTTCTTAAACCTAAAATAATATTGAAGGGAGATGAGCCGTGGCAGAACAACAAAAAACTAAAACGACGGCAACGAAATCTACCAAAACAGCCGGAAAGGTTCGTCCGATTGTCAAAAAAATGTATCTTCGAGCCCAGGAGGCGGCAGCCGAAGGCAGGCCAATTGCCTATGGTATGGTCGCGTCACAATATGAGGAAATCCTCCGGGCTATGGATATAACCCCCATCTGGACCGAGAACTATGCCGCCCTCACCGCCGCGAAACAGGTAGCCGAGCCTTATATTACCAAGGCGGAAGCAGAAGGTTTTTCAAATGTCCTCTGTAAATATGCCATGGTCGGCATTGGGTTTGACGCTATTCGCGCAGAAACCGGCAAGATTCCGGAAGGAGCGCCTGATGGAGGCATGGCTCAACCGACCATGCTTCTGGGTTCCAGCGCGGTTTGCGACCCCAGGTTTAAATGGTACCAGACCCTCGGTCGTTACATGGATACCCCAATTCACTGCATTGACGTGGTTTATCCAAACAGCAACCACTTCACGCTTGAAATGCGTGATTACTATGTCAAGTATCAGACCGAACAGTTCAAGGAACTGGTGAATTTTTTAGAAAAAACCACCGGGACAAAAATGGATTGGGAACGGTTGGACCACATCATGGATATCGCCGATGAGACCATCCAGGTGTGGTGGGATGCCTACCAGTTAAGGAAGGCCACCCCCTGCCCCATGCCGTCCCAGGATCATTTTAGCTGTATGGTTCCAGCCTATTATCTGCTCGGAGAGCAGGAAGCGCTCGATTTTTACCGCGAGCTGCATGATGAGTTGAAGGAGCGTGTTGACAACAAGGTGGGAGCTGTTGAAAATGAAAAATACCGTCTGCTCTGGGGCGGAGGACTTCCACCCTGGCATACCCTGAGCATCTTCAACTATTTTGAGAGTCTTGGCGCTGTCTTCACTATCGAGACGTCCTACCATCCACCTGAACCGCTGGAACCCATGGGAAAAGACGTTCATCCCTTGAAACGCTTATCATCCCGAGTTGTGGATAGGGCAATGAAAGCTCAGGCAAGAGCGAAAGAGGGTTGTGGTGACAGCCGCGTGCAGCAAATACTCGATCTTTTAAAAGAGTATAACAACGTCGGCATGATGATGCACCAGGCCAGATCCTGCCGGGCTATGAGCCTCGGGCAGATCCATTTCAAGAATATGGTTCAAGAACATATTAAAGTTCCGACCATGTTCATGGAGAGCGATATCGTGGACGTTCGTGATTACTCGGAAGCTCAGACCAAAATGCAGGTTGACGCCTTCGTGGACGCTGTCGAGTCATATGCGCAAAGCCTGAACTAAAAAAGACTAGAATAAAGGCTGTCTCAGAAACTAGCTTTGAGACAGCCTTTATTATTATTTAATGTTTGCGGGTGGCGCCGATCTCTGCACCTTTTTACTTTTTCATCAACTGGCGGCAGGCCACAAATTTCCGCCCATTCTCTTCATACAATCGGCGGGCCGAGTGTCTCCTTCACGCCACCTTTTAATCAAACCGGGCTCCCGAATCAAGGGGCGGCAGATGGATATACAATCGGCCGCGCCTGATTTAATGATATCTTCCATTACCGGCAGACTCCTCATTCCACCCACCAGGCTGAGAGGCACGGTGGTTGAAGCCCGAATATCCCGAGCGCTCGGGAGAAAAACAGCTTCCTTTTCAGGCTTGGTGACGCTCAGGAGGGCCTTCCGGTTAGTATTATCCTGAAACCCGTTACTGATCTCAATGAAGCAGACTCCCTCCTTTTCAACGGCCCTGGCAACCTCCGCTCCCTCCTCAATCGTCAACCTCGGGCCTTCTTTTACGTAGTCACGCACGCCAAGTTTAATCATAACCGGAAAATCCTGGTCCACCTGTTTCTTGATGGACCCGGCTACCTCAATAACGAACCTCATCCTGTTCTCGAGGCTGCCGCCCCACTTGTCTTCCCGCTGGTTGCTCCGGGGAGATAAAAATTGGGAAACGAGGTAACCGTGCGCGCCATGAATCTGAACCCCGTCAAAACCCGCTTCCTGGACCCGGCGGGCGGCCTGCCCAAAAGCTTCTATGATTTTCTCTATGTCCTCGTCGTTCATCTCCCTCGGTTTAACGCCATAGTCAGGCGCATCGGGTGAGCCGTCCACCACGGACACGGCCATATAATCCCCACCGGTCCTGGCCGCTGTTTCCGAAGCTATCCCGCAGTGCGCGATCTGCATCACTACCCGGCCTCCGGCATCGTGAACCGCTTTGGTCATTTTCTGATAGCCCGATATATGGTCATCATCCTGGATACCGTTCATATCCGGGAAGGATTGCCCGCTCTTCAGAATATAAGCATAACCCGTCATAATAAGCCCGACGTCATTCTCCGCCAGAGTTCTGATTAAATCCACACTGGCTTGGCCGATGAAGCCGTCAATGTCACTCAGGGCAAAATAAGTCGCTGATCTAACGAAACGATTCCTTACCTCGAAATTACCGATCCTAACTGGTTCGAAAAGCACTGACATTTTTTATTCCTCACTTTTAGCTTTTTTAAGCTGACGACAATAAATATGCATCTTTTTATTTCCGCGGGGCGGGTATCTCCCGCCATCCACCTTTTTATCAGACCGGGCTCCCTTATCAAGGGCCGGCAGATGGAAATACAATCAGCAACGCCCGATTTGACGACCTCCTCCATGACCGGCAGGCTTCTCAAACCGCCCACAAGACTCAGCGGCCCGGAAGTCGCGGCTCTAACAACACGGGCGTCAGAGAGATAATAGGCTTCCTTTTCCGGCGCGGTGATTCCTAAAAATTTCTTGCGGTATGAGTCATCCTGAAATCCATGGCTCACTTCGATCAAAGAAATCCCCGCTTCCTCAAGGGCTTTACCCACTTCAGCCCCTTCCTCGCTAATCAGGCCACCGTTTTCTTCCAGGTAATCGCGAGCGCCGAGCTTGATCATGACCGGGAAATCTTCTTTCACATGTTTATTAATGGAACGAACCACCTCGATAACGAACCTCATTCTGTTTTCAAGAGGTCCGCCCCATTTGTCATTTCGGCGGTTAGTAGTGGGAGATAGAAACTGTGAAATCAAGGAACCGTGCGACCCATGAATCTGCACCCCGTCAAAACCAGCCTCCTCCACCCGGCGTCCTGCTTGACCAAAGGCCTCGATGACGCCTTCAATATCATCTTCGTTCATCTCTCTGGGCTGGACGCCGTAATCAGGCATGTTCTCAACCAAAGAGACGGCCATGTAGTCACCGCCTGATCTGGCGATCATCCGGGACGCCATGCCGCTGTGCACAATCTGCATGGCTATCCGGCCTCCAGCCTCATGAACCGCACCGGTCATTTTCTGGTATCCCGGGATGTGGGCATCATCCTGAATACCATTCATATCAGGGCCGCCCTGACCATTCTCGTGTACAAAGGCGGCCCCGGTCATGATCAGGCCCACGCCGCCTTCAGCCAAAGTCCTCATCAGGTCCACGCTGGCCCCACCAATAAAACCGTCAATATCTGACAGGGCGTAATAAGCCGCTGACCTGATAAAACGATTCTTTATATCGAGACCTCCGATCCTGACCGGCTCAAAAAGTACGGACATTGCATCCTCCCTGCCTGATATGGAACAAATTAAAGCTCCCCCGCCCGCGTTTTTTCCGCGGCCTGCCTCTCAATAAGCTCTCTAAAGCTGCCCGGAGGTTCTTTAAAGTCAGCCCGGGGCATCAGGGATAATGCCTCACTCGGGCAGGTCAATACGCAAACTCCGCAGCCGACGCACCTGTCAGTGTTAACAGAGGCTATCTCCTCATCGAGAGAGATGGCGTCCATCTGACAGCGGTCCACACAGTCGCCGCAGCCAGTACATTCGTCATCGTCTATCTGAGCCAGGTAGTTGCTCGCGACAGACCTCACGGGCGCGTTCGAGTTTTTCACGCTTCTCAAAATTCCGCAGCAGCAGGTGCAGCAGTTGCAGATAAAGTCAATCCGGTCGCGAGTGTTGCTGGAGGTGGCGATTAAACCTGCCTTTGCGCTGCGTTTCATAATCTCATGAGCCTCCTCACGGGTAATCTCCCGCCCAAACCCTCGATCTCGCACAAAGGCGGCAAATGAACCAAACTGCAGACAAACATCATCAGGATAATCACAGCCTCTATCCAGAAGCCTTTGCTCATGCCGGCAGTAACAGGTGGAAGCGGTGATGGTCTTGGCTGTGTCGATATACTGACCCGTCTCCTCATAAGAAAAGACGTCCACCTGAGTAGAAACGGTTTTCTCAATAGGGATGACGCGTGCGAAAGATATGCCCGGCGCTTCCCGGCTTGTTTCACTTTCCTCAATAGGGGCATGAAAATAAGCGTCAAACAGTTTGGCCAATTCTTTAGCGCGCGGCGTAACCTCCCCCTTCATAAACTGAAGCTCAAAAATTCCCGGAACCAGCTGGATGGTTTTATACCGCTTTTCTTCACCACGCTGGCTGCAGTAAATAAGACCCTTATCAGCCATGTCGTTGAGGATTTCAGCAATCCTGTCAGGCTCCTCCCCCAGGCGCTCCGCTAAAGTGGCTGGAGGCTCAGGCGCCAGGGGCGATAAATTTAAAGCCAAACGGGCTTCCTCCTCGTTGAAAAGAGATTTGAGGAGCGCTTCCAACTCAGGGCAATACCTGCTCCCATAACCAATTTTATTAAACAGTTCCGCCAGTTTTTCATATAACTGCTC
>JAFDLS010000149.1 GCA_019306365.1 Deltaproteobacteria bacterium | reverse complement strand
ACCAAAGTCGAAGAGATTCATGACGGTATAAGCCCGCTGAGCCTCCTTGATGACCATTTTTTCAGGATTGACAACCATGCGAATACTGGTTCGCGACCGATCGGTCAGTAATTCCTTGACCCCAATAATCTTATGATAAAGCTGCTCCACGCTGTCAAAAACCTCATCAGGCGGTAATGGCGCGTCGGTAAGGCGCTTGGCCACAGGCCGGACAGTGCGGATCACCGCCCGTTCGATATGAAAGATCTTCTCCATATACCATTGAATGATATCCGGGATAGCGAGAAGTCTGGCGGTGTCCGCCGTTGGGGCGCAGTCTATGATTACCACCTTGAAACGTTCATCGTTTGCATGTTCCATCAGCGCAAGCAGTGAAAAAATTTCCTCAATGCCTGGCGGGATGGCCAATTCATCGGCAATGACCGAATCAAAGCCTCGACGCTTTAAAAACTGCATTAAAAAGGTGTGAATGGCTCCCCAGTGGTTGCTGATCTGATGGTTGACGTTTATTTCCTGGGCCCATAAATGCTTAACAGGGAAATCGAACGCATCGGACAGGCTGTGAGCCGCGTCGGTGCTCATGATCAGGGTCCCAAGGCCTGCTTCGGCGCAACGAACCGCTGTCGCGGCGGAGACGGAAGTTTTTCCCACTCCCCCTTTGCCGGTAAAAAGTATGATGCGCGCTTCAGGTAAAAGCGATGTTTTTTCGGCCCGCTGCTTTTTTTTCCCCATGAGATTGAGTATACCCCTTAGATGAAAGAATGGCAATATATATGCTCGATATTGTGGAATAAAGACCGAGTGAGTGAATTGTTGTGTTTAAAGTATGGCTCGATAAAAGGCTAAGTATCGGCTTCTAATATAAATGCTGTAATCTGATCAAATGAAAATAATAATTGCTCAGGCTAAATCTTGCATTCCTGTGCTTTAAGCTTCCGTGGAACTGCCGCCTAAATCCTGACGACAGTCCGATTCAACTTTTAACTACGCCTGCCATGAGCAAATCATCGCGCCTCTGGCATTATCTACTTGTCTCGCAGCACCAAATTGCTTTATTATGACCCCCTCGAAACAATCCACAAAACGAATGATCAATGTGTATGGTGTCTCTCGAATCAAGGGCGCTCATATAATGGATGAAAGGATGGTACGATGCCAAAAATAACACGGCGGGATTTTTTAAAACTGGGCGCGGTCGCTACGCTGGGCGTGCCGCCAATACTGGCGAGCTTCGCGGGCGCGGGGGGCGGCGAAGAAGCGGCGATGGAGCAAACTGCTCGAGTGGCTGCGATTCGGGGCAGCGATCTGTATACCATGACCCGTGAAGCGCTGGAGGCTGTGGGCGGGATCCGGAGCATCGTCCATGAGGGCGAGACGGTCTTCATCAAGCCGAACATGGTCACTCTCCCCTGGGCGCAATATAATAATCCCTTTACGGCGGGTGAATGCACCAAGCCGGAGATACTCATCGCCTGCGCGGAGGAATGCCTGAAGGCGGGCGCGAGAGAGGTTATAATCGGTGACGGTTCCCAGAAGCCAAGATTCGACTGGAGCCTCGCGACCACCCTGGACAACTCAACCAATCTGGTCAGGGCGGCGGCTCACCTCAGCTCCAAGTATGCGGGCAAGGTAACGCTGGCTTGCCTTGAAATCGCCACCCCCGAGTGGATAGAGTTCCCAACCAATATATCCCTTGGCAAGGTCGCCGTCTCCAGCCTGGTGACCCGGGCGGACCGGGTGATCTCCATCCCGGTTGCCAAGACACATAGATGGGCCCAGCTTACACTCTCGCTGAAAAATTTCGTCGGCATCACGCCTCTGAAGCGCTACGGCTGGCGGAACGCGGGTAATTACAGCCGCAACCACCTCCACAGAAACGATTATACTCCCGAGGCGATTGGCCAGCTCTATTTCGATCTCAGTCACGCCGCGAATCCGGACCTCACCATCATAGACTTTTCCATCGGCGTGGAGAGCGACGGCCCCACGCTGTCGCAGGGAGGCGATGCTTTGAACGTGAAGGATCGACTCGGATCCTGGCTCCTGCTGGCCAGCACCGACCTGGCGGCGGCGGACGCGACCGCGGCTCGCGTTATGAACCACGATGAGGAATACGTGAACCGGATTCTCACCATGGCTCACAAGCAGGGATTAGGTGTGATAAACGAGAGATCGATTGATATTGTGGGTGATAGACTGGACGCTTTGCGTATGAAATGGGAACCCGCCACGCTTGCCTTGGGTTAGGGAAGCGCGAAGCGGTTGAGATTCTGGCGGCTATCAGGGCCCAAGGGAAATATTTCCGGTATATTATGGATTGATCGTTGAGTGAGAAAAAATCTCATTTGAGACCTCTGCAAAACTTCGTCCTTTAGCCGAACTCATGAGCGCCGCTTCGCTGACGCTGCAACGGCATATGTCAGGCTCAAAATTAAGTCCTCGAAATACTTGGCAATATTCCTGCGGGTTAATTTTTCGCCTTTCGCGATTTCAACAAAATTACTGGTTTTGCAGAGGCCTCCATTTATCTGGTGACAGTAATTTGAATTTTTAAAAGGGTCATGCCCATTTAAACCCTTTTTCCTGTGCTTGTTTCAGTCATGACCCTTAAAAAAATATTAATTATTATTCTACAGGCAACGTTGATAACCTCGCTTAAACCATCTTTCTCAGTTCCTTTTTCTGAACCTTTCCAATGAGGGTCTTAGGCAGAGCATCAACAAATCTTACGCTTTGGGGAGCCTTGAACTTCGTCATCTTCGATTGAGCAAAGGCTGTCACTTCCTCCTCGGATAGTTCCACGCCGGGTATCGGCACAACAAAAGCCATGATTTCTTCACCGTACTTTTCATCCGGGATCCCGATAACCGCCACTTCCTGAATTGACTGGTGCTCCTCCAGGTACCCCTCGATCTCACTGGGGTAAATGTTGTAGCCTCCTTTGATGATCATGTCTTTGATACGGTCTGTGATGAAGAGATATCCATCGTCATCCATGTAGCCCACATCACCGGTATGGAGCCATCCGCCTCGAAGGGTCTTCTGGGTTTCCTCCGGCTGTTTGTAATAGCCCTTCATGACATTGGGACCTTTTACGATAATCTCACCCTGTTCACCGGTGGGAAGCTCGTTGTCATCTTCATCAACAATCCTGACTTCAATACCAGGCATCGGAACACCGCATGACCCCTTTTTATATGGCAGACTCGGCTTGCAGCCCGCTACAGCAGGAGAAGCCTCTGTAAGGCCATAGCCTTCATACATCTTGCAGTTGAATTTCGTGGTGAATGCCCTATACAACTCCTCTGTGACCGGCGCCGCGCTGATTGTGCACCTTTCCAGGGAACTCGTGTCGAATTTGTCAGCAGCCGGGTGGTTCAAAAGAACCTGGTACATGGTTGGTACGCCAATAAACTGCTGGATTTTGTATTTTTCAATAAGTTTAAATATTTTATCAGGGTCGAACCAACTCATTAGCACTCCGAAAGAGTTTTTGAACCTGGAGATACTCCCGGCGTTCATGGCCACCACACCAAATGAGTGCGCAAGGGGGAGACAGAACAGTGTAATGTAAGGTTTGTCAAATTCGCCACCTTCCCAGGCCGCGATGGCATTGGTGTAAAGATTATTTTGGGTCAGCATAACACCCTTTGGCCTTCCGGTCGTTCCGGATGTATAAATCATAAGCGCGACGTCGTCTTCATCCATGTCTTCTGCTTTCTCCTCCCTTGAGCTTCGGTCGAGAAGGCCGTTAAAATCAACATTATCTTCCCCGTCCTTGCCGCCAAGTTCCTGGCTCGTGATGATAACCTTTGCGTCAGAATGATCAAGAATGTAACGGGTTTCATCCTCGCCAAGAAGAAACATTATGGGAACTATTACAGCCCCAATCCGCCAGATTGCCTGGAAAGCGGCGAAGACTTCCGGGGAATTTGGAAGGGAAACAACAACTTTGTCACCGCGCCGAATCCCGAAAGACTTTAGACCGCTGGCCAGCTTACGGCCCATTTCATTTATCCTGACATTGGTAAATTCCTCACCCTGAAAAACAAGGGCCACCATTTCCCCCATTTCTTCGATTTGCCTATCTGACAGTTTTACAAGGTTCATGCCGTCCTCCTTTAACTTTTTAGTAGATAGAGAAAGGTTATGGGTGTTGAGCCGGACTTATATTAATTCATCATTATAATAGATATAGCTTCCTTGACATCATTAAGGCCCGAGTAGAAGCTTAATGGCTTCTCAGGAGAAAAACCCGCACAGTTTAAGGCTATGCGCCGTGACGGCAACCTATATGAATTTGGCTAAAGTTGAGTTGGAAATTATAGATATTTATAAATAAAAAGAAGCGCAGGTCAAGAAATAAAAAAGAAGTCGAAATTCTGCAAGATTTGATCAGGCTGCCGCCCTTGTTTATCATATGTCCGGCAAGGCTCTATTATAGTAGAAATCGGTGATGGACATTCGTTCTTTTAAAGTGGTATACTTCCAACCTCTTGAGGCGTCATGCTCTTTACCGGCATCACAGTCTTGTAAAAAAATAAGGAATAACCGGTTTGGTTATCTATGGCATCTCGGTATATTATCGCTTTTTTAGCTTCAACGCCGCTTTGAAGGAATCGCAGAGCATGGATTCCCGGTTCTTAAGAGCTTTCCAGTACGGCTTTGATAAGTACTTCTTTTGTTTGGCTTTCGGTTTCTTAGCGGTTATGCTGGTTGATACTTGATGCTGAGGGCAGCTATCTATATTTGTAAATTTTCCACGTTAATAAAGACCGCGTTAAAGAGTTGGGAGGTTTTTTTTGGAATAAGATTAATGAAACCTGGAAAATATAAAGTCAGATAATGTATACTCTGACCGGCTGGAGTGTATGTCAAAAAGCCTTACAGGGCGGTGCAAAAACATCCGGTTGGGGTTTTAAAGGGAGAAATTTTAACTTAAAAATAGCGGGAACCTTACTTATAACTTGATTTCAAGACTAAATATTTGCGATTTTGATAAATATATACATCTGTCTTGATATGAGTTAACAAATTTTCAACGGAGGTCATTATGACAGAAAACGAAGATGGTATGCTCAGTCCATATCGTGTCCTTGATCTGACAGATGAGAAGGGACTTTTTTGTGGCAAATTGCTGGGTGATATGGGCGCTGATGTTATCAAAATTGAAAAACCGGGCGGTGATTCTGCTCGGAATATCGGCCCCTACTATCACGACGAAGTCGATCCGGAGAAAAGCCTTTACTGGTTCGCTTTGAATACCAGCAAGAGGGGAATAACACTTGATATAGAGAAACCGGAAGGATTGGAAATATTCAAGAAGCTGGTAAAAACGGCTGATTTCGTTTTGGAGTCATTTCCGCCGGGATATATGGACAAGCTTGGTCTTGGCTATTCTGATTTAGAGAAGCTGAATCCCGGCGTGATCATGGTTTCCATTACCCCTTTTGGGCAGACAGGCCCCCGCAAGGATTTTAAAGGTCCAGACTTGGTAATGTGGGCCCTGGGAGCAGGTCCTTTTATGCGTTCCTTTGATAGTCCTGACCGTCCCCCTTTTCGGATAAGTCATCATCCCCAGACATACATGCATGGCGGCGCAGAGGCGGTAGTGGGAGCAATGGTAGCCCTCTATCACCGCGGAACCACCGGCGAAGGGCAGCATGTTGATGTTTCAATCCAGGAATGCGTGAATTGGCACCCCACCGGTGACTGGGACCTTAACAAAAGAGTCCAAAAGCGGGGCGCTACACTCATTCCTGTTCGTGTAACACATATCTGGCCCTGTAAGGATGGTTATGTCATGTGGCGCTACACCGGCGGTCCAATGGCCAAACGACACAGTATTCCGCTTGTCAATTGGATGGTTGAAGAGGGCATGGCTGACGACTGGTTGAAGAACTTTGATTGGGAGAAGTTCAGCCATTATAAAACGACTCAAGAAATAATTGACCGCATGGAAGAGCAAACAGTCAATTTTTTTATGACTCATACCAAGGCCGAGTTGATGGCTGGGGCAATCAAATACCGTATCATGTTATACCCGATTAGTTCTACCGTAGACCTGTTTGAGAGCCCCCAGCTTGCCGCCAGAGGGTTCTGGACAGATGTTGAACATCCGGAACTGGGGACCACAATTAGATATCCCGGCAGTTGGGGCAAGAACTCAGAGACTCCTGCGGTTATTTCGCGCCGTGCGCCACTCATCGGTGAGCACAATCAGGAAATATACGAAAAGGAACTGGGTATTTCTGGTGAATCGCTTCAAAAGTTGACGCAGGACGGGATCATATGACACAGCCTAAACATCAATTAGGAGACAATAAGATGGGAAAACTGCCACTTGAGGGAATAAAGGTCGCTGATTTTACATGGGTCTGGACTGGCCCGACAACAACCAAGGTGCTGGCTGATTTTGGTGCCACGGTGGTCAAAATTGAGAGTGATAAAAGACTGGATGTCTGGCGGATTCAACCTCCTTTCAAAGATGACGTGCCGGGACCTGACCGCGGCGCAATTTTCAATTCAATTAACACCGGGAAACTCAGCGTTACCATTGACCTCAGCCAGCCCAAGGGCAAAGAGCTGGCCAAGAAATTTGTTGCCTGGGCGGATATCGTAACTGACAACTATGCCGGTGGGGCAATGGAAAGGATGGGTCTGGGTTACGAGGCGCTCAAGGAAATAAAGCCCGACATTATCATGATGAGTTCAGCCTTGATGGGTCAAACAGGTCCGTGGCACGACAGCCCGGGCTATGGAGATCAGCTTTCAGCCATATCCGGTTTGCACGAGATTTCCGGCTGGCCAGACCGTATCCCCGGAGAGATTGGATTTTACACGGACTTTATAGCCCCCCGCTTTAATGCCTTGACAATTCTCGCTGCCCTGGATTACCGGCGGCGCACTGGCAAAGGGCAATATCTGGACATAGCGCAGCATCAGGGCAGCGTACACTTCATAGCGCCCATTCTTCTTGACTACGCGGTGAATAAGCGAGTGGCCACCAGGCAGGGGAATCTTGACGACTATGCGGCCCCTCATGGGTGTTATCGCTGCCAGGGTGAAGACAGGTGGTGCGCCATAGTCGTGCGTACGGACGAGGAGTGGCAAAGCTTCTGTGATGTCCTGCGCAATCCGGCGTGGACAAAAGATCCTAAGTTCGCCACGCTTAAAAGCAGGAAAGAAAATGAAGATGAACTCAATAAAATGGTGGATGAGTGGACAAGTAACCAGTCAGACGAAGATGTGATGGTGACGCTGCAATCGGCCGGAGTGCCCGCCGGGAGGGTAGGCAACACTGAGGACCAGATGGAAAATGATCCTCATTTGAAGTTTCGGAACTTCTACCAGGAACGAGAGCACCCGGAAATAGGGAAGTATAGACCTCCAAGGCAGCCGTGTGTGCTTTCGAAGACACCCTGTGAAATAAAACGGGCTCCTCTAATTGGTGAACATAATGAGTATGTCTTTAAAGAACTCCTCTGCCTGACTGACGAAGAAATTGAAGAATTGATTATAGACGGCATTATTCAATAATAACCGGATTAAATTTTGCTGCGGGGTCAAGATGTCCTCCCTTTTTATTTAACGGGGGGACACTTGGCCCTTTTTAGATCCGCTGTCAACTCAGGTCGAAGCTAAAGCGTTTGTCATGAATTTATTCCATTTGGCCTTGGGGTAGGAGAAAATTTAGCTTTGGCCATTCTCGTAAGCCGCCTTACGACAAACGCCAAAACATCATGTAATTGCCATTGTGATATCATGGCAGCCGTTGTTAGAGCTTTGAGTTACCTTAGTAATCAAACGGAATGTAATTCTGGCAATTACTATAACTCATATGGGGGTTGCAACTTCACCGTTTCATTTTCACATTCAGTGAAAATGCCTCAAAAGGTCGGTTGGTTTATCGATGATCAATTTGGCTCCATTGCCTCTCAGTTCTTCCTGGGTGCGAAATCCCCATGAAACCCCCACCGGATACATGCCCGCCGCGACCGCTGTCTTCATGTCCGTTGCCGTGTCTCCTAAATAGAAAAACTGGTCGGTTTCAATTGAGAGCCGGGAAGCGATTTCCAGCGCGGCTTTTGGATCCGGCTTCCTGGGCATATCACTCTTCGCACCCTGTACGACATCAAATTTTTGGTTTGAAAAGTAATGAGATACCATAAGTTTCGTGGGTTCGTCCGGTTTATTGGAAAGAATCGCCAGCCTTAACCCTTTTTCCTCCAGTGCTTCTAGAAGATCGGTAATCCCATCATAAGGTTTTGTTTTATTGGACCAGTTCTTATGATATTCAGCCCGGTAACGCTTCATCAACTTTGCGATCATTGTTTCTTCTTGCTGGTTTGACGGCAAAGCCCGGCGAACCATGGCTTCCACACCGTCGCCAATGAAATATTTATACGCCTCTGTGGAATGCGTTTGAAATCCTTCCCTTTCAATCACCGTGTTCATTGAGTCGGTTATGTCTTCCAGGGTGTTCAGCAGTGTTCCGTCAAGATCGAACATTACAGCTTTGATTTTCATTTTCATAATTCCAAATATTATTTTTGCCAGGGCCGCCCGCTTCAAACTGTCATCAGGCGCAAATACTTATTAAAAGAAATTATTGAGAACGCCCTGCGGCCCCTGACGGGCCGCATCCTTCGTTTAAACATCTGATTTTGTATCATCTTGTAATGCCTAATACAATAACCTATACTTAAACTAACTTAGCTTGGAGACAGCAGGTGAGTCAACCCTCATATCTCAGACTGTATGAAAGCGGTCTTCTTGAAGAGCGAATTCAAAAAGCCCGGGAGCTAATGCTCGATTGCAGGCTTTGTCCCCGGCAATGCGGCGTGGATCGCACGGCTGGAGAGACCGGCGTCTGCCAGACCGGCACCCGCGCCTGGGTTTCCAGTTTCAACGCTCACTTTGGCGAAGAGGAACCGTTGGTCGGAAGCAGGGGCTCAGGAACCATCTTTTTTACCCATTGTAATCTTCTATGCCTATTTTGCCAGAACTACGACATCAGCCATAAGGGACATGGCCAGAAGGTGGAGCCTGAAGTTCTGGCTGGCCTGATGATCGAGCTGGCGCGCGCTGGCTGTCACAACATCAATTTTGTGACTCCCACGCACGTTGTGCCGCAAATTCTGGAAGCGCTGCCCATGGCCATCAGGGCCGGTTTGGATCGGCCTCTTGTTTATAATTCAAGCGGTTATGATTCAGTTGAAACCCTGAGGCTTCTTGATGGGATTTTCGACATCTATATGCCGGATTTTAAATTTTGGGATAATGAGGCGGCCAGGAAATACTGCGGGGTTAGTGATTACCGCGAAAGGGCCTGTGAGGCTATTTTGGAAATGCATCGACAGGTTGGAGATCTTGATCTGGATGAGGATGCTGTCGCCACGAGAGGGTTGCTGGTAAGGCACCTCGTTATGCCGGGGGACCTGGCAAAAACTAGGGAAATCTGCCGATTCCTGGCGGATGAGGTTTCTACTCGAACATATATAAACATCATGGGCCAGTATCACCCCTGCGGCAGGGCTGATGAGTTTCAAGAACTTACCGAACCCCTGACCCGGTCTGAACTTCGGCGTGCCAAGAAGATGGCCCGGGACGCCGGTCTGGAACGGCTCGATCAGCGTCGACGGTTGTCCTTTATGATTGTTTAATTTTTGCAAAGAGATTTTGTATGCCCCGCCTCCTTGCTATCGGCGACATTCACGGTTGCTTCGACAAGTTTAAAAAACTCATGGATGCGATCAACTGGAAACCGGCGGAAGATACTCTGGTTTTTATGGGTGACTATGTTGACCGGGGCCCTGATAGCGCCGGGGTTATTGAATACATCATCGAATTGAAAAGACAGTCGGGTAACCTAATCTGTCTTATGGGAAACCATGAGCAGCTCTTCCTTGAATATCTGGGAGGTCAGGCCAATCAAATCTTTTTTCTAAACGGCGGCCTGGATACGCTCGCCAGCTACGGAGGCGACCGGCACATCCCCGATTCGCACATCGAGTTCCTTAACTCGCTGCTTCCATATTATGAAACCGATGAGTATATCTTTGCGCACGCCGGACTTCGCGATGGCATACCTTTGAGCAAACAAAGCCTCAAGGATCTCCTTTGGATCAGAGAAGAGTTCATTTTATCTGACTATGACCATGGGAAAAGAATCATTTTCGGTCATACCCCTGTTGCCAAACCGCTGATTCAGGAGAATAAGATCGG
>JAFDLS010000148.1 GCA_019306365.1 Deltaproteobacteria bacterium | reverse complement strand
ATAGACGGTGTGGTAGCATTCGAACGCTTGGACAAAGCCAGAAAAAAGGTCAGCGTTTACCCGGATCAAACCTAACCTCATCGCCTGCCTTACAGAGTAGACCGGCTCAATGAAGTTTGTTGATCAGGCTGTGATTCAGGTCAGGTCCGGGGCCGGGGGAAATGGCTGCGTCAGTTTCCGGCGAGAAAAATACGTTCCCCGGGGCGGACCAAACGGCGGTGACGGGGGGCGAGGCGGTCATGTTATTCTTGTTGCTTCCTCACAAAAAGACACCTTATACCATTTCCATTTGAATCAGCATTTCCCGGCGAAAAACGGGAAACACGGCCAGGGTAAAGATCGCCATGGACACAACGCCCCTGACCTGATTGTTGAGCTCCCGGCCGGAACCACGGTTAAAGACGCTGAAACCGGGGCCACGCTGGTCGATTTGGCCAGGCCCGGTCAAAAATTCATGGTCGCGGAAGGCGGACGGGGCGGTCGAGGAAACGCTCGTTTCGCCACATCCACGAACAGGGCTCCGCGTCGCGCTGATCCTGGTGCGCCCGGTCAAGAACTGAAGCTTCTTCTCGAATTGAGTCTACTTGCAGACGTGGGTCTTATCGGGCTGCCTAACGTAGGTAAATCCACCTTGCTTTCCCGTCTTTCCGCCGCGCGGCCCAAGATCGCGGATTATCCGTTCACCACTCTGATTCCCACCCTGGGAGTGGTCACGGTCGGTGAAGAAGACACCATCAACATAGCCGATATACCGGGGCTTATTGAGGGTGCCGCGCAGGGCGCGGGGCTGGGCCATCGGTTTTTAAAACATGTCCAGCGCTGCGGAGTGTTGCTCCACATGCTCGACGCCAGCCAGATAGATACTTCAGACCCTTTGACGGATTATAAAAAGCTAAACCTGGAACTGGCCGCGTTTTCCCCGAAACTGGCCACGAAAGAACAATTCGTGGCCGTTAACAAACTGGATTTGACCGGAAGCGATCAAAGCTTTAAACTGGTTCAGGAAGCTTTGCCAGACGTTAAGGTATTTGGCATCAGCGCCCTGACAGGGCAGGGGCTGGAAGAACTGAAGTGGGCCCTCCTTACGGCTGTGAAGTCACGAAAGGAGGTCGAGGCTGATGAGTGAGATAAAGCACCACTGGAAGATGGCCGCTCGAGCTCGCCGAATCGTACTTAAAGTCGGCAGCGGCGTTCTGACACATGATAACGGCCTTGATATAAGGCTTATCCGCAGTCTGGCCAAGGATATCGCTGGCTGCAAGAAGGAAAAACGAGAAATCATTCTTGTCTCTTCCGGGGCCGTCGCTTCCGGATTGAAGAAGGTCGGACTTTCTGAAAAGCCTCGAACGATTCAGCAAAAACAGGCTTGCGCCGCGATCGGACAAGCCAGCCTGATTATGGCGTATGAGAATGCGCTCAACCGCTATGACCATCAGGTAGCCCAGATCCTTTTGACTTCGAATGACCTCTCCAACCGGCAGCGTTATCTCAACGCCCGCAACACCTTGACCACGCTGTTGGAATGGAAGATAATTCCCATTATCAACGAAAATGACACCGTGGCTGTGGATGAAATCAGGGTTGGGGATAACGACACCCTTTCAGGCGTGATCACCAGCCTGGTGGAAGCGGATTTATTGATAAACCTGACTGAAATAGACGGGCTTTATGATCGAGATCCCCGGATCGATCCCGAGGCCCGTTTCATCCCTGTGGTCGAGACGGTGGGACGCAAAATTGAAGCCATGGCGGGCTCAATTCCCGGCGCTATGGGAACAGGAGGCATGTACACCAAGGTTATGGCCGCAAAGAGAGTCGCCAAAACAGGGGTGCCGACCGTTATCGCCAACGGAAAAAAGAAAGGCATCCTCAAACGAATTCTGGCTGGAGAGGCGGAAGGAACCATTTTTCTGCCGCGATCAGAACATCTGGCTCAACGAAAACAGTGGATCGCTTTTACGGCCAAAGTCAGCGGTCGGATCGTGGTCGACGACGGCGCGAAAAAAGCCCTGCTCAAAAGCGGTAAGAGCTTGCTTCCTTCAGGCATAACCCGTGTTACGGACCGCTTCAATCTTGGGGATTCTATCGAGGTTGTGGACCGAAGAGGGAAACCGGTGGCCGTGGGGTTAACCAATTATTCCTCAGAGGAACTTGGCCAAATCCTTGGCTGTCAGACCTGTGACATTGAATCTCTCCTGGGATATAAGCATTCGGATGAGGTCATACACCGCAATAACATGGTTGTCGGTAAGGATATGATGCGGTAAAGGAGGTTACAAGTGGGCGTGGATGAACTTATATTTAATATGGCCGCCAGAGCTCGAGCCGCCGCCAGACAGCTGGCCCGGCTGAACTCCAACACAAAAAACAAGGCCTTGTTAACCATGGCGGACCGGCTTTTGGATGGGGCCGGGCATATTCAGACCGAGAATAAAAAGGACGTCGAGGCGGCGCATAAAACCGGTCTTTCTTCGGCTATGATAGATCGTCTCACCCTTTCAGACGCGGTCATGGAATCCATGGCGCAGGGGTTGAGAGATGTAGCGGCCCTGCCAGATCCGGTGGGCGAAGTGACCAGTATGTGGAAGCGCCCCAACGGGCTGGAAGTCGGGCGAGTCCGAATACCCCTGGGAGTGATAGGGTTTATATACGAGTCCAGGCCTAACGTGACCGTGGACGCGGCAGGGCTTTGTCTCAAATCAGGCAACGCGGTTATTTTAAGGGGCGGCTCAGAGGCCCTGAATTCTAATTTAGCCATTGCCGAGGTTGTGAGCCGGGCTCTCGAAGACGCGGGCGTTCCTCCCGCCGCCGCTCAGGTTGTTCCCATAACGGACCGAAAAGCGATCAACACCTTGCTGGCTCTTGATGAAGATATTGATTTGATCATCCCCCGTGGCGGAGAGGGGCTGATCCGTTTTGTGGCGGAAAACTCACGCATCCCGGTTCTCAAGCACTACAAGGGCGTCTGCCACCTCTTCGTTGACCAGTCAGCCGATCTGGACATGGCCGTTGATCTCTGTATAAATTCCAAGGTTCAGCGGCCCGGTGTCTGCAACGCCCTGGAAACTTTGTTGGTTCACAACGCGGTGGCGGATGATTTTCTGCCCAAGGCGGCGAAGGCTCTGGAAGGAGCGGAAGTTGAACTCAGGGTTTGCCCGGAAAGCCTCAAGCGGCTGCCGGGACGCAAGGCAGCGGCTGAATCGGATTGGCCGGCTGAATACCTGGACCTGATCCTGGCGGTCAAGGTAGTTTCCGGTTTGGATGAAGCGATTGATCACATCGCCGCTTATAGTTCACAGCACACAGACGCTATTGTCACGTCGGATTATAACCGCGCCCGCCGCTTTCTGTCGGAGGTGGATTCCTCCGTCGTTCTGGTCAACGCCTCGACCAGGTTCAACGATGGCGGTCAACTGGGTCTGGGGGCTGAAATAGGCATCAGCACCTCAAAACTCCACGCCTTTGGTCCAATGGGCTTAACTGAACTAACGACCACTAAATTCATAGTATTCGGCGAGGGACAGATCAGAATTTGATGGGCTCATCCACCTTCAGGCTCGGCCTATTCGGCGGGACATTCAACCCTATTCATTTCGGTCACCTCAGGGCAGCCGAAGAAATAGCGGAGTTAATGGAACTGGCTGAGGTTCTTTTCATTCCCGCCGCCCAGCCGCCTCATAAAGATCCCACACCGGTGGTGGATTTCACTCACCGTTTCAATATGACGCAAGCCGCCATTAAGGACCGGCCCGGGTTTTCTGTTTCCGACATGGAAGCCCAGCGGGAAGGTCCCTCATACACGGTTGATTCTCTTCGCCAGCTCCACCAGGAATATGGTGACCGTTTGGATCCCTATTTCATTTTAGGGCAGGAAGCCTTCATGGAAATACCTGCCTGGAAGGAATTCAAAAAGCTATTTGATCTGACCCAGATCGTGGTCATCAACCGGCCCCAAAACGCTTCCGAAAAGGCCGGCCGTCTGCTCAAAAAAATGATTTCCTCCAAGTATTCCTGGGACGCCGATCTAAAAGCCTATACCTGCCCTGGGAAAAAAAACGTCTTTTACCGTGATGTCACCCGGCTCGAAATCTCTTCAACCAACATCCGGGCCCGATTGCTTCAAGGAGAATCTATTCGCTTTTTAGTCCCGGATCCGGTTCGTGAATATATTGAAAAAAACGGTCTTTATCAAAAGCCCGCTGTAATCGGGAAAGGACAGACAAGTTGACCGACGTAGCCCGTGAAAAAGCTGAACTGGTTTTAGCCGCAGTCAGCGAAACCAAAGCGTTTGATCCTGTTTTGCTTAAAGTCGACCAGATTTCCTCGATCGCGGACTACTTTTTCATTTGCTCTGGAAATTCAAACCGACAGGTCCAGGCCATCGCGAGTCACATTATGGAAGAAGTCAAAAAAAAAGGCGGCTACCTTCCGCTGGGAACGGAAGGGAAATCCAATGGCCGGTGGATCTTGATTGATTATGGAGAAATAATCGTCCACATTTTTTATCACTCTGTTCGAGAATTTTATAATCTGGAGGGCCTGTGGATCGAGGCTGAATCCACAGATCTGAGCCAAGGTAAAATCCCGTAAGGCGAACCCGTCTAAACAGGAAACCAGGAGGATGTTTAGCGAATGCCGCTCCGATTCAACAAACACGCGCCGGTTTATGCTCTCTTTATCCTGATTTTCCTGATCCTGGTTTCTATCCCCCGCCCCGCCTTTAGCCTCACTTACGAAGAAGAACGTGAACTGGGCCGGCAGTTCTTCAATTACATTAAAAAAAACATGCGACTCATCAACGATCCGGACATTGTGAATTATATTGATGGACTGGGTCAAAAGATATTAGAAGGAATCGGACCACAGCCCTTTGAATATCGTTTTTTTATAGTCGACCAGGAAGTTATCAACGCTTTTGCCGCGCCAGCGGGATATGTCTTCATCAATTCCGGGTTAATCATGGCTTTTGAATCCGAGGGACAACTCGCAGCCATACTGTCACATGAAATCGCGCATGTAACCAGCCGTCATCTAGCCGAAAGGCTTCAGCGTTCCAAGAAGCTCTCCCTGGTCACGCTGGGGGCGGTTATGGCGGGCATATTTATCGGAGGCCAGGTGGGCACAGCTCTGATTTTCGGCTCCACCGCCGCCAGCATGCAAGCCCAGCTGAAATATACCCGAGAAGATGAAAGAGAGGCGGACAATAGCGGGCTCGAATACCTGGTCAAGGCCGGTTATGACCCCTTCTTCATGCTCAATTCCTTCCAAACCTTGTTACAAACGCAATGGCAAGGGCCTTCGGATATTCCCACTTACCTCACCACTCACCCCTCCCTGGATGAACGAATGTCATCCGTGGAAGTACTGGTAGCCACTCATTCAGAATACGGCAAGGTTAAAGGCAGGGGTGATGATCAGAGTTTTGAAGCTATCAAGGCCAAAATCGTGGCCAGATACGGCGATCCGGTATACGCGAAAAATTATTTCAAGGACCTGCTTAAGAAAGACCACACCGCGGGCCTGGCCCATTACGGTTTGGCTCAGCTATACCAGAAACAGCAAAACTACGATTCAGCGATCAGCGAATTCAAGCTGGCCCTGGAAAAAGAACCGGCCAATACAGAGGTGTTGACCGACTTCGGCGCTCTGCTCTTTCAGAGAGGCAACTATCCGGAAGCCTCGAACACCCTGGGCCGGGCTATCATTCTAAAACCTGACTCCCCGCGGACCCTTTTTTATTTGGCGCGCACCTATCAGGAACAAGGCCACCTTAAACAGTCAAAGAAACTCTTCGTTAAACTGCTGGCAAAGAATCCCGATCACGTCCAGGGCCTTTACAACCTCGGTTTGGTTTACAGCCGTCTCAATGAGTTGGCCAGGGCACACCTCAACACCGGTCTCTACTTCAAAGTCACAGACAAACCCTCCAAGGCTCTTTATCACCTCAAAAAAGCCCAAAAGCACGCTTCAGCAAAATCACCGGAAGTGAAAAAGCGAATTGAACAGGCTATTAAAGAAATAAAAGAAAAGGAAAAGAAAAGGAGGGAGAAGAATCCGGTCAATCCTGGGGAAACTGGCCGGCGGCGATTTGAGGTCAATCGGCCGCGCTGAAGAGGTGGTTACTGACATCCTAAGGCAGCCTCAGCTTTTTGATGAGGTTTTTGAAGGGATGTTCGATGCCGATCCGGTTATACGGATGCGCGCCGCGGACGTGATTGAAAAGGTCTCGCAAAAACATCCCGAGTATCTTCAGCCGTTCAAAAAAAGACTGATTTCTGAAGTCTCCAAAATCGAGCAGCAGGAAGTCCGCTGGCATACGGCTCAAATGCTCTCTTACCTTTCGATCAACCGAACTGAAAGAGACCGGATTGTCCAAATCCTGATATCTTATCTCGATAATGAAAAAAGCAAAATCGTCTGACCTGGCGGAAAGAGACAGGAGCCTTAAGCCCCGGGTTTTGAAAATACTGGAAAGAGCGGCCGGAACAGACAGCCCGGCCCTGGTCAGCCGGGGCAAAAAGCTCATAAAGACGCTCAAAGGGAATGGATAGATAGAGCCAGGGGGAACCTTCTCTTAAAAAGGCTTCGCATATTTAACCAACCCTTTTCCCAATCTCATCACAAATAAACTCCGAAAAAGGCATGGACGCGGTGAAGGCGGGAGAAACCGCGTTTAGCACGTGAAAGGATTGGTCATCGCCTTCCAAGCAGAAATC
>JAFDLS010000010.1 GCA_019306365.1 Deltaproteobacteria bacterium | reverse complement strand
TATAACAAACGCTCTAATCGGCGAGTTGAAAGCGGAACCGTTCCCTTGTAAAGATATCCCGCCTAATTTTCTTTTCTTCAAGTTCCTCAAACCAGGGAAGGATGGCAATCAGGAAATTATCCAGCTTCTTCGCCTGGGCGTCGTTTAATCGGCAACGTGCGGGCGGCGGTGTATTTTGGTCAGGAAGCGGGGTGGTGAGGGTTGCGATTACCCTTTTTCGTTTAGAAATGACCCAGTAACTGCCCACACCGCCGTACCATTCCTCATCTAATTTACCGGCAAAGGAATGCCAGCGAATACCGTTGGGTAATTTCCCTAATGAATAAGTAAAGAAGGGTTTTGTCAGGGGATAAGTAATAGGTTTGAACTTTGATTTGCCTAAGGCCTCCTGGAATATAACCGTCAAACTCCAATATCTCCATGATTAAGGGCCCGGCCGAAGTAAGTTTATGACTGGTCAGGTGAAAGCCTTGAGGCAGGGCTAACTTTTTTTTATCAAATTTATAAACGTTGCTGCTTATTTTTTCTGTTAAGCGCTGAGGGGCGGGTGGTTTCCCGGTAGTTTTGGCCTGAGGGGGATTGAGTGACCATCCTTTTCGGGTTAGGCAGCGGTTCAAAGCATCATAATAAGCATTAAGTTCCACTCGCTGGCCAGTGTGGGAAGCGTTTAGTCCGGAAAATTCAGCTATAGATTCGCATTCAGCTCTATCCCTGGCAAATTCAGCGTCGCCCTTAACCGGATGATACCATTTTGTACTGCAGGCGGTGAGAGAAAAAATAATCAGTATGGTCAACCCGGCCCGGATCCCTGCTCCAGGGAATGAGGGCATAGCGGTATCGTCCACTGATTGGTTTATTCATGAATGCACTAAGTGGAAACGAAATAAAGACCCCTTTGTCATTATAACCTCTATTTCTCGGATCTTGGAAGTGGGAGGTATCCGTTAGGGTATACCAGGCGCCAATAGTAAAGTGTTTGAAGGTACGGCAAATAAAGGTACGGCAAATATCAATTCGAACACCCTGGTCGCCCCCCAGGAAACGACCAATTTTTAGTCCTGCTTCCAGACCGGTTGAACCAAATGGCTGACCGTAAAGGTTTACAAAGTAGGTATAGTAAGCACTCTTTTCACTGCTATGAATCTTGAAATCATTACTGATGTTTCGTTTCCAGACAAGCTCACTTTCCAGCCCCATTCCATACCGGCCTTCTTTAAAATATTTGAAAATTTCCGCCCCAAAACCAGCGTAAGCCGCCTCAAAGGCTCCAACTTCCACTCTGGCTTGAGCGGAATGTGGAAGGTCAAAAATGTGATCATACCCGTAGGAAGCAAGGTGAGCGGACTGTCTGCCAAGGTAGTTTATATAATCGGTATTGGCCGGTTCAGGTTCAATAATCTCGGTGGAAGTGCTAATGTCATTGTAGAAAGGTATAGAATATCGAGCCTGAAGTAATCCGCCTTTCCATGGATTCATTGATCCTGTTAGATCAACAGCAAGACGTGTTTTTATAAAACCGGAGGGATCGTTTACTAGATTGGCTATTTTAGGTTTAATTTCAAAAGACCAGTTAGCCGGATTACTCCGGGCCTCTTTGATCGGTAATTCGGATTCTTTAAAATCCTGCCAGAGATCATTTTTTTCCTGTTCTATCATGGCGAATTCAAGGAATCCAGCGCGATCAATCCTACTCTCGGTGAAATGGCGGAGATGCTGTCTCGTGGCGCTTAATCCTGTTTGAAAAATATCATTGCGTATAAGTACGAGATAAATTTTATTTATACTTGCCGGAGCCACGATGTCTATCACCTGAAATGCTCTTCCCAGGGCGAGACCCGGAGAATTATATCGCGTATTCTCGAGTTCAACCCATAACTTGGGTCCTGAAACCACCACCCTTGTATGGCTGAAGCCATCTCGTCTCAAGGCCCGGCTTAGGATTTCGGCCAGTTGCTGATCGTCAGCGTTGACCACCTTCCGGATCATCCTTTCCTCTCTGATTGGCTTTGATTCCTTTTTCCAGGTCAGAAATCCTTCCGCCTCAAGAGGGAATTCAAAAAGGATGCCAGCGGAGAATTCTTCACCCCGGGCATAAGCGGCGCTAAGATGTAAAAAATTGTAAGGACTGTATTTCAAACCAACACTCAAGGGACTTTTGGCCTTGCTGCCGCCATCTAACTTTTCATATTTTATAGAGGAGTATTCGGCCGTGAGACGCAGATTTTCCATAAGCCGGTATTCAAACCCGCCGAAAATGGAAAAAGCGGTATCATCGCTAATCAAGTAAGAGAAAGCATTATCATTATTGGAGGATGCGACTTCCTGCCGTTCCATTCGACTCTTGCCGCCAAGCATTCCCTGACCGAATCCGAAGGAAATATCGAAAGATCCGAATTGCTTGTTTAATACCAGATAACGGGAGGTGGAAAGACCGGTTCCATGTATGTCGGTCGCTCCAATTGCTATGGCAGGCCTTATGATATTCTCTTTTAAAAGAAGAAGCTTGACGTCAATAGCCTTGTCCTTGAGATCTCCGTATCCAGGACCAAGGGCTGGGACATCCTGCACTCCGGTTAATCTGCCATTCAATTCTAGTCGATCAAAGAGCCCTATAGTTGTGTGGAAATAGTAGTATGGGGGAGAAAGTGAAGCGCCGATTCGCATGTTCCAGTCCGGAAGCACGCGGGCATTTGGCATGTCCCAGAGGCCGCTGTAACCTGCGAAGCTGGAAAGAGGTTCAATTTTTTCATTGCGTGCCGCCAGGCTCGTTAATGGAAATGTAGCGAATAAAATTAGAAAAACTAACCCAATGATATTTTTCATCAGCACCCACTCAACTCAAATATATTATCGCCGTTCTCAAATTCACTCAATTCGCTTATTATGAGCATACTGAGGCCAGCATCAGGATGACACGCTATCTGTGGCGGCTTCTTCAGATGATAACGTCTCTGATTCAATTTCTTTCAATCTCATGTTCCTGACAAATTCAAAGAAGAACGCTGCCAAGATAGTCAAAAATAAAGCAACAAGAAAGGTCAGAGCGCAAATCATTGCTCTTTTGGGTTTGAATTTTCGTTCCGGGACAAAAGGTTCATCCAAAACCTTGAACGCTATCAACTCTCCGGCTTCTTCTACTCTGGCTATCTCGTACTGGGTTCTGAGTTCCGTGTAAGCGGCCAGAGCGGCCTGCTGTTCCCTTATTATCTCGGAGGCTGTATGTTCCGCATCCGGTTTCTGACGCTCCCAATATTCAATCTCTTTTTTAGCTCTTTCGACCTGTTTTTCCACGAAGATACGATTCCTTTTGGCGTCAGTGATATAGTCGTGGTCCAGGTACCTTGTTAATTCTTCTGTTATTTTGTTCAGTACTCTGGCGGCAAAAACCGGATCACTGTCTATAAAAGTCAACGTTATGAGACCTACTTTTTCATCATTTTTAGCTGAGTAGAACTCCTCCGTCTTCTTGGTCTGGATCGCCTTTACAACCGTAGGTATATCTTCCGGTTTTTTAGGAAGCCACTCCTTCTTTTCACTGTCCCAAAGGTCTGGATAAAATCTTGGGAGCAAATCGAATTTTTTTATCATCCAGGTTTTCAAAGAGCGGCTGTTGAGGTAGTTTACGATCAGTTGCGATTTATCACCGTTTGATAATCTGGGAATTGATAAAAATTGACTAAACTGGCTCAAAGAAGCCAATAAAGAACCCTTGCCCTCAGAAGACAAAGTCGGCTGAATCACCGCTTCGGATCGATAAAGCACTGGAAGTTGATATAAAGTAATATAGACCGCGATCAAGCTGCAAAGCAGAGTAATCCCTCCGATGAACCACTTCCACCGCCAGAGAGTTTTCCAGATAGCCATAAAATCTATTTCATCATCCTGCTGAAAGGATGAGGAGGGGACATAAACTACCGGTGTTGAAGTCACATTTTCCATATTCTCAACTTTTACTAAAGGATTGTAGCGACAACTCCAACAGCAAGAGTTATCTTGTACATGATATCCGTAATATCCTTAACCATTCTGAAGCGAGGCACTCTTTCCATATCTTCCGGAACGACAATAGTATCGCCTGGCATGAGCTTTTGTTTGTAAAAACTGCGTGAACTCATTGAAGGCAGACCAACTATTTCACCGTTGGCTTTGTGCAGGGTCAAAAACATAGTGTCCGCGGTTTTTGATGGGCCTCCCGCTAATTTCAAGTAGTCAGCCAGAGTAGCGTTTGGTTGGTATAGATATGAGTTAGGGGCATAGACACTGCCCACAACACTGACAAAAGCGGGTATTGAGGGTATCTCCAAACTGTCCTCGTTTTCCAGTTTAATATCATAGGCCGATCCTTTGAAACTCTCCAGATCGACAAGCTTAATAACCACACGCCCGGAGGTTTTGAAACTCTTGAGACCTGAAATAAATGAAGTCATGGCGGCTTGCTGCGCCTGAGCCGCTTGCACCGCTCCCGTACCGGTCGCTGTGGCAGCGGCTCCAACCGTTGCGCTTGTAATACGCATCTCGAGATCACTTATCAACTTATCAAAAGCCTGCTGCTGAATCTTTTGAGCGTTTTTCGAGTAGAACCTGGTTCCATAAAGGTAAGCGGTTGGCAGGAACCCTCCAGCGCGTGTAATGAGATCTGAGAGCCGTTCACCTTTTTTTAAGGCATAAACTCCGGGAAACCTTATCTCGCCTGTAATTGTAATCTCGGAAATACTCCCGGCGCCTTTAACTTGGGGTATGCTGACCATGTCAAAAGGCTGAAGGAACTTGTCAATTTTATCTTTAAAGAGATCTATCTTGGAATGCTCAGTTACAACCTCATTGTTAATTATTTTCTGCCGGGTTAATTCCACAACACCGTGCCCTGTCCATTTTTTTAACCCGCCGCCAAGAGCTATAAGGTCTCGTAATGTCATTCCTGGCATATATTCAAAATCCCCAGGTTTCCAAACAGCTCCGCGAAGATAGACAAAGGTTTTAATTCCGTAATCTTCTTTGGCGAGTATCTTGATTTCATCATGAACTTTAAGGGGAAAATCGGTTTCCCCGGACCATATATCAGGCAGAGAGATTTTTTCTTCCCTAAACTCTGTTGTCAGGGGATCATAGCGGCGCAAGAGGGCGTAGTTTGTAATAGCATTAGGCTTGATCATTTCGGGGCGAGGAACGACCTCGGAAATCCGCATCCCTTCATGGTACGCCAATTCCAGCGGATCCCATAAATGACCTGTAATCTTGATTGTCTTGGGAAATTTCTGCGCTATATAACGGACTTCAACCAGATCACCGTCTTGTGTATGGAACGTGCTGGTTTTTGGATCATTAAGGTTGACGTCCAGTACGGTCAGTGCGCGATTGTTCTTAAAACGCCTTACATTTAATTTGGCTTGCGCCTGAGCCATAACCCGGCCCGCCATTGCCAGTGTCTTATCCAATCGGCATGACTCATCCTTTATTTCAAATATAGCCGGCCGGCGCACCGCTCCGATTACCGCCACGGTGGAACCGATATAAGGCACATGAACTACATCTTTATCCTCGATCAGTACATCGTTACTTATATCCCCTTTTAGGATAATGTCATAAAGATCCAGGCGGCGGTAAAGCTTTCCTTTTCGATAAATCATTATGTTCCTTAAGGATCCGACCTTAAGGGGCCCACCTGCCTTGCTTAGAGCTGTTAAGACAGTTGAAAAGGCTGGTATAACCGTGAAGCCAGGATTTTTTACCTGCCCCACCACGTATACTCCCAGACTCCTAGGCTGCAAGATCGTCACATTCAGGTTTATCCCCTGAATGTACTTTTGAGCCTCTCTGGTGATTATCTTCTTAACGTCACCGTAACGAACTCCAGCCAGAGGAATAATACCCAGCCTGGGAAGCGTGATCGTTCCATCGGGCTTAATTATCCCATCTAATTCAAAATCAGCTTCAGAACCCCATATATTGATCCTGAGAACGTCTCCCGGACCGAGAATATAATCCTCAGACAGAACCATATTTGTCGGGGGAGGGAAACCTTCAGGGCGAAAAAGATCATACCCGAATTGGATGAAATATTTTTCTATGAGGTTTAAATATCGTTCTTTAAGGATTAATAATCTTTCCCTAAGTCTGGCCGACGGTTCATCCACAGTTTCCAGAATTTCAAGTTTTTCTTTAAGTATAAAGGCAAAGTCTTTTGGGAGTATGGTTGATATATCGGTTTCCTCTGAACCCAGTTGGTCTCTGATCTTGACTGAAAGCCTATCCAGGGCTTCGAGAGTTCCGTGCTGTTTTTCGAGCCATATAGACGGTATATCAATGTGTTCGATCTTGGCTAGCTGCCTTAGGATGTAATCACTGTACTGAAGGCGATATGCCTTTTCAATGACTGACGGTTCCTCTTTTTTTTCTTCAACTGCTGGTTTGGCCGGTTTAATCAGGTCCTCTTTAACTTCTTCCGGTTCTACCTCTAAACCAGGGATTTTTTGACGGTCCCTTTCAGGAAAAGGCCCACTTTTCATCCTTTTCTCAAGATATAACCGATACGCATTGTCTCTATCGGTATTATCTTTCATGGTGTATTCGGTTTTACCCTGCGCAGGCAAAATAAATAATAAAATCCCCACTATTACAGAAAAAAGACTCACCAAGGAGATTTTATGAATAACTTGACGTAGACGTATGTAACCTGTCATAAGGCATATTCCCATAGGTGCGTTTGCTCCAGTTTAATAATGTTCGTTATATATACCGGGGTAGCTCGTTCTTGTCAATATCAGAGTGCTGTCTTGTTTTCATGGTATGTATATTCCGGTAAAATTTCGTGTAGTTTATTTCTTATAGCCTTGGCGTCAAATTTCTCAGCCAAATCTAAAAGTTCATTTATTTGCTTGCCAAGCTTTTTCTTTGGAACCTCGCTGCCATTGAGCACCAAAATATGGTTATGCTCGGTTCGAATAATTCCTTCCCCTTCTGTTATCAACTCTTCATAAAGCTTTTCACCTGGCCTCGAACCGATAAATTTGATTTCAATATCCCTGTCCGGTTCGAATCCTGAAAGTCGTATTAAATCTTTCGCCAGATCGACGACCTTGATCGGAGTTCCCATGTCGAGTATGAAGATTTCGCCGCCGTGTCCCATGGAAGCCGCCTGTAATATTAGCTGAGCAGCTTCAGGTATTGTCATAAAGTATCGGCACATTTCAGGATGAGTTACGGTAACAGGTCCGCCTTTTTCAATTTGTTTTCTGAAAAGCGGGATCACGCTGCCGGAGCTGCCAACCACATTTCCGAAGCGGACTGCCAGGCATCTGGTTTTAGAGTGATCCTGGGACTGGACCAGCAGTTCAGCTATCCTTTTGGTGGCTCCCATGACATTTGAAGGACGAACAGCCTTGTCGGTCGAGACAAGAATAAACCGTTCCACTTCGTGCTCTACAGATGCATCGATAATATTACTCGTTCCAATCAGGTTGTTGAGCACACCTTCCCAGGGATTTAATTCCACCAGTGGAACATGTTTATAAGCGGCGGCATGAAAGACAACATGCGGTCTATATTCCTGAAAGATTTTCCTTATCAGGTTCAAATTGAGGATGTTGCCCAATACAATTTTGAATTTGAGATATTCATATTCCTGTTTCAATTCCATTTCTAAATGAAATAAATTCTGTTCAACCGCGTCCAGCAGAATCATGTTGACAGGATTGAATCGGCAGATTTGACGGCAGAGTTCAGAACCGATTGAGCCGCCCGCACCGGTAACCAAGACTGTTTTCCCGCTGAGATATTCAGAGACATGCCTCGTTTCTATGCTAACCTCGGGACGGCGAAGTAGGTCTCCGTAAGAAACGTCACGGATAGTTTTCAATGAAACTCGGCCGTCTATCACCTCGCCCAGCCCTGGCAGAGTCTTAAAGGGCAGTTTTGTGGCTTTGCATATCTCAACCACCTTTCGCATTTCTTGACCGTTAGCAGAAGGCAGGGCGATAAGAATTTCATCTAGTTTTTCCTTTTTGGCTACCTGGGAAAGATCTTTAATTGAACCTAAAATCCTAACTCCGTGAATCATCTGGCCTTGCTTTTTCGGGGAGTCATCAACAAAGCCAATGACTTTGGTTTTATGGCGTGGGTTGTCCAGTATTTCTCTCAAAACCTTTTCCCCGGCGTCGCCTGCGCCAACCACCAGCACCCGTTTGAATTCTTCTCCATTTCTCGCTTGAAAAGGCAGTGTGCCGGTTATAAGGGAAGAAGAAAAATAAAGCCGAATTGCAATTCGGGAGCCGCCAATAAAGAAGAGGGTTAAAAGTCCATCCAGTAAAAAGACGGAGCGGGAAAATCCCTTGAAATCCTGGAGCAGCAGCATGGATGTCATGAGAACCAGGGTTGAAAGAACAGCGGCCTTAACGATATTGAGAATGTCTACCATGCCGGTATAACGCCACATCCCCTGATAGAGACCAAAGAAATGGAAAATCACCAGTTTGCAAAATATAACAAATACGAAGATGGGAAGTTTGTTAAAGAAATCCGCAGGAATACTCCACTCAAACCGAATGAGGTTGGCTCCGACATAGGCCGCCGCCAGTAAAATCAGATCAAAAAAAAGTATCAAGTAGTAATTTGGACGTTTAAAATAAATTGGCATCGTTTGGGTTCTATATTTCTTAAGAGGTTGAAGATTGTATATACCAAAGAGTCACAAGATTTTCAGATTTAAATTAATTAGTTCAACAGGCAACGCGAGTGGAATCGTCAAACTAGTATACCCTATCACGCCTTTATGGCCTTGTCATTTTTAATTCGCCTTTCGCCATCTTTTAATCATTATAAATAGCGATTGCCAGAAAAATGTTCCTTATATATAGAGACGTTTAATTGAAGGTTTAATGAATCCAAAAGCAGCGTTAGCACAAACAGTCGCCCGGATGTTTTGGTGATTGTTAGAAAGTTCTTCACTTGAATACAATCTTTTCAGATAAATGACCTTTGTTGGCAATCGGGATGAAATTTTAACAACTACTCTAATCATAACATACTGGAAAAGAAATTCGGTTACCGCATCTATAGAACAAAAACGAAGGCTGGATTTCTTTGTATTCCAACTTGTTCTCATTAATTTTTAAATTTCGGTCATTCCTTATTCCGCAGGTTTTTCAGAATCAGGTTAGTGATTGAATCAATTTGTTCATTAGTCAAGTATGGATGCATCGGCAAACTGAAAATACGCCGCGAAGCGGCCTCAGATATTGGAAAGTCCCCCGTTTGATGACCAAGATTTACAAAAGCGTCTTGTAAATGAAGTGGCTTGGGGTAGTAAATGGCTGTGGGGATACCTGATTCCTTAAGACTGTTTTGCAGGGCTTCCCGATGATCTGATTGGACCGAGTACTGAGCCCACGAACTTGTATGACCTTCAGGGATTATCGGCGTTTCCAGATGGTTTCTCAGACCTTCGGTGTAACGATCCGCGACACGCTGCCTTTCCTTCAATTCGTCTGGGAAAGCCGCTAATTTAACCAGCAATATGGCGGCTTGAATTGTGTCCAGCCGACCGTTAATTCCGACGCGAACGTTGTCA
The DNA here is from genome assembly GCA_019306365.1 of Deltaproteobacteria bacterium. Lineage (GTDB taxonomy): Bacteria > Desulfobacterota > Desulfarculia > Adiutricales > JAFDHD01 > JAFDHD01. The sequence goes on along the minus strand of JAFDLS010000010.1, from coordinate 18,627 downwards.
TATTTGTTGATTCCTTGACCGTGAACCAGAAGTGAGCGCATTTTTTCCGTAAGAGAATCATCGTTTGTAAAAATAGCGCCTCCGTCTCCATAACAGCCAAGCGGTTTGGCCGGGAAAAAACTCGTGGAAGCCGCGTGACTCAAACTTCCAGCCGGGCGGCCAAAATAGGCGCCTCCAAATCCCTGAGCCGCGTCTTCCAATACGAAAAGATCGTGATCTTGAGCCACTGTCATAATAGGATCATAATCAGCCGGAAGACCGAAAAGATCTACTGGAATGATACCCCGGGGACGCAGGCGGCCTTCGCCGCTGACCCTTTCCACGGCCTCTTTTAAAAGCTCCGGGTCAATGTTATATGTCTTGGCGTCAATATCGACAAAGACCGGAGTGGCTCCTAATAATGATATCACCTCCGCAGTGGCGATGAAGGTGAAAGGAGTAGTGAAGATTGCGTCTCCTGGTCCCACCTCATAAGCCAAGAGAGGCAGCAGCAGGGCATCAGTGCCGCTGGAGCAGCCTATAGCATGTTTTACCCCGGCAAATTTCGCCAGTTCTTGTTCTAATTGAATCACCTCCGGGCCCATAATGAATTGGGCATGCTCAAAAACACGATCCACGGCGGATCTGATATCTTTTTCCAAAACGTTGAATTGTTTCTTCAAATCAATAAATGCAATACTCATGTTTCCTCCTGAGCCCACATAAGATGCCTTCTATCGTTTCGGCTCCAGCGTCTCTCCATTTTGCCGGTAAGCCGATCCGCAGACGGTACAAGTCAGATTTTCAGGCAGTCTTTCCCCGCAAGCACACATCCAACCGTTATGTTCGGCAGGGCTTCCTATAAAGAGGGCGTAATCAGGCACGTCTTTGGTAACTATTGAACCGGCTCCGATCATACAGTAGCTCCCTAACGTATGACCGCAAACAATCGTCGCGTTGGCTCCTATAGTCGCACCAACCTTGACCAGCGTCGGTTTGAACTCATGTTTTCGCGATACATGGGCTCGTGGGTTGATTACGTTAGTGAAAACCATGCTTGGACCGCAAAAGACATTATCCTCAAGGGTTACACCCTCGTATATGGAGACATTGTTCTGGATTTTACAGCCGGCGCCGATTGAGACGTTAGGTCCGATGACAGCGTTTTGGCCGACGTTTACCTGTTCTCCCAGCCGCGAGCCAGGTAGAATATGCGAAAAGTGCCAAATCTTGCTGTCTTTGCCGATTTCAACATCTTGATCGATGATAGCTGTTTCATGAACGAAATGATCGGTCTTCTGTCTCGGGACTTTCTGATCTAGCGTTATCGATTCCCCGCATTCCATGGCAGTCTGGCAGGCCTTCAAAACCTTCAGCACTCGCAGGGCCTCCTCACCGTCGGTGCGGGGAGTCTGGCGCGTTTGGACGCACTCTCCAAAATGCAAACACTCCAGCCGCAGAGGTTCGTCCTCCTCAAGCTTAACCAGTTCGGCATCCGCCTTATGCGCAATTGGGATTCTTTCTTCCCAGGTGATGGTGTGAGGAAAAAGCTGAAGTTTTTCCTCCCAGGGGGCCGTATCATCAAACACGGCCATCTTGTTCTCACCGACGATTACCAGCTTTTGCTCCTTAATGGGGTGCAGCCAGGATACAAACAGATGAGCCTGAACTCCGCTGGGAAAATCCAGAGCGCTGATTGTTACATCCGCGATTTTTTGGTGAAGGTAGTTACCGCCCTGCGCCAGGACCCGTTCAGGTGTTTCATTCAGCAATCCCAGTATCACCGAGATATCGTGGGGAGCGAACGACCAAAGCACGTTTTCTTCACGTCTAAGCTTGCCCAGGTTAAGTCGGTTGGAGTAAATGTAGAGGATTTTTCCGAGCTCTCCCTGGTTAATCATCTCTTTCAGTTTCATTATTGCGGGGTGGTACCAGAGAAGGTGACCAACCATTAAAATACGATCTCTTTCTCTGGCCAGAAGGTTCAATTCTTCCCCTTCATCCTCGGAGAGACAAAGAGGTTTTTCAACGTATACATCTTTACCCGCGAGCAAACATTCACGAACAAGGTTGGCATGTGTCTCGGCTGGTGTGGCAATGGCTACCGCTTTTATCTCGGGGTTGTTAAAAATTTCTATGGGATTCAGAGCCGTGGTTGCGTGAGGGTATTCATTGGAAAACCTTTCAAGGGCCGCTTTATCTATATCACAGACTGCATGCAGCATGCCAAGATTATTGAAATTTCGGACTAGGTTTTTACCCCAATACCCTGTTCCGATAACCGCGACTTTAATAGATTGAATATCCACTCCCAAGTATCTCCTTATCTAAAACGGTTTTTCACTAATCTACACCTGGCAAAAAAGGTATTTCTCAAAGTTCAAATTGCAGCTGATAATGAAAATCTCCGACAGGTGTAAGTATTTAACAACAACTTAAGGTGTCCGGCAACTATGATACGGTTATTCGATTACATTGAAGACCTAGTTATCATTCACCAAATCCATTGTCAACCACGAATATGCCGGATATCACTGTGTTTCAATTTACATGTCCGGGCCGTCAAGGCAGCCTGAGTTCCAATTCTGAAAACCATTTTGAAAAGCATTTGCCAAAAAAATCTGCCTTATTTGAGACCTATACAAAACCAGTTATTTTATTGAAATCGCAGAAGGCGAAAATTTAACCCGCAGGAGTATTACAAATATTTCGAGGACTTAAATTTGAGCCTGACAAAGAGGTCAGCTAAAGGACGATGTTTTGCAGAGGTGTCTATTTATACTTATGGAAGTCCTAACCCGCAATTGTCCAGGAAGCTTAAAAGCATGCGTGTAGATGAAATACCAGAATGGAATTTTTCGTTAACAATCGCTGAATTTAAAAAAACTAAAAAAAAGCTTGCCTTTTTAATTAAAATTTGAGAAATATTATATTTTAACGAGACTTCAAGGAGGGTTTTGTTAATGGCCCGTGTATGCGATATCTGTGGAAAAAGACCTTTGGTGGGCTACAATGTCTCCCATGCCCATAATAAGACCAAAAAAACATGGTATCCCAACCTTCAGACCGTTCGACATCAAGAAAAGGGACAGGTACGCCGGATCAAGGTCTGCACTCAATGCCTCAAAGCTGGACGCGTCAATAAACCAGTGCCTCGGCCAAAATTGGACGCTGAGCCTATCGCCTGAGCAAAGTTAAATGCATCGAAAAGAAGCGGCCGTGGGCCGCTTCTTTTTTATCTTTCAAGTGTGATCTTACTGGCTTTCAATTCCTTAAAGAACCTCTTTGTTATACCAGATCCCGCAACTATACAGCCTCACTATATCATTTGATTTTTGGGTTCATCTCCAAAAGAGTTGGAGTTTTAGGTGTCGAAAGCCTGTTTAACCTTAAGGGTGAAATACCGGTTATCATGGAATCCATAAGCTTTACGCTTTATTACCTTGATTTTATTATTAATTCCTTCCAACCTGCCGGTATGAATGGGGTACTGGCAGTGGTTGATAATCCCGTAGGCATATTTTTGCATTCGTCTGACGAAGGTATCAACCGTCTTATTACCGACGATCCTGGCGATCGCGCACCAGGTATTCAGAGCCTTTCGCGCCCATCCGCGCCGTTTGTATTTCCAGACTTCTTCCAGTTTTTCTTTCAAGATCATCATGATAAAGATGTTCTAGTTGAGGTTGAGGAGTTCAGCCAGGTGCGCCTTCTCATCGGTCTTCAGGCGAGGCCTGTTCTTAAGGAGCAGGTATTTGGCGCCTCTGAAGACATCCTTGTTTTTCCTGGAAGCCTTTTCATATTCATCCAGTCGCACCTTATCGATGACGCGGCCAAAAGCGGCCACGACATGGAACAAGTCGAAGACAATTTTGACATGGGGAGCCTCCTCTTGCACGGCCTTGATATACGGGTCCCACATATCCATGGCGATGGACTCAAGTGCCTGTATCTGGTCTTTGGTCATGCCATGAAAAAAGGTTTTGAGGGTGTCGCTGCTCCGGCCTTCGGCCTTCCTCCGTATCTTATAAGCATTTAGGAAAACTATGGATAATGGAAGAATGCGCCGATGCCGCTATTTTATTTAATACTGGACTTTATCAACTCTTTTGGAGATGAACCTAAAGAAAAAGATCGTTGCAATTAGTCCACTAATAGACTTGACAAAGGGTCGTGGGGTGGTATGTTGCGTATGAAATAAGCACTGGAGACCTGAGATCGTGAAAAATACCGAACTTGCTGTGCCCAATATTATAACCGGTGAAAAAAGCTGTTGACCTGAGTCTGGACCGGTCCAGGTGGGCCTGCCTGATTCGAAGCAGTCGTTTGTAATGGGAACGGTCCAGACACCGGTTGGCCCGGTGCCTCAGGTGTCCGCTTCTCTTGATTTTATGGACCATTGGGGGGTTTTCAAGGCGCGCTGGGGTGTAGGGCGCATGAACTACACGGTGGAACCCGGACTTTATGCCTTAGGCCATCCTGACAGCAAGACGCCCGTGCTTGTCACAGCTAATTACAAACTGACTTTTGACACACTAAGGCGCTGCCTGCCAGATCTGGACGTCTGGATTCTGGTTTTAAATACTGAGGGGATCAATGTCTGGTGCGCCGCGGGCAAAGGCACATTTGGAACAGAAGAGCTGGTTAGACGAATAAAATCATCGAGGCTGGAAGAGGTAGTATCTCACCGGCAGGTAATCCTGCCTCAACTCAGCGGCCCCGGAATAGCCGCTTATCAAATCAGCAAGCTTTCAGGATTCAAAGCTGTTTTCGGACCAATAACGGCTTCGGATATCAAGACTTTTCTTGATAAAGGCTGTAAGGCCGATCCTGAAATGCGGCAAAAGACCTTCTCGCTTTCTGAGCGAACTGTTTTGATTCCCGTTGAACTCACCGGGGCGCTCAAGCCCTCTTTGCTTATTATACCTCTGCTTTTCATTTTAGGGGGACTTGGGAACCAGGCCGGGTACTGGGATAACGCTTTACACTTCGGCGTTTTAGCTGTGATAGCTTTTCTCGGTAGTCTGCTGGCCGGCGCAGTTTTAACGCCAATTTTTCTGCCCTGGCTTCCAGGGCGAGCCTTTTCGGTAAAAGGCTTATTTGCCGGTTTGATAGTCGCGGCGGTATTTTTGCTTGTACAGAGCATTGACCTTGGCGTCTGGTCCGGTCGCTTCTATAGCCTGGCCTGGCTGCTGTTGATACCAGGAGTCAGCGCATTTTTAGCCATGAATTTCACCGGCGCGTCAACATATACCTCTTTATCCGGCGTTAAAAAGGAGATGCGTTACGCGGTGCCTCTGGAGGGCGCAGCGGTTCTGTTTGGGCTGGCCCTCTGGATTGTGTCTCGATATGCGGCTTGAGGAACTATTATGGGACGATTAATTTATCTAAAAAACGTTGTGACCCTGGAACTCGATCCGGAAAAATGCGTCGGGTGCGGTGTCTGTCTGGAAGTTTGTCCTCATCCCGTTTTCCGGATAGATAATGGCCTGGCAGCAATAGAAAATCGGGACGCCTGCATGGAATGCGGCGCCTGCGCTTTAAATTGTCCCACAGAAGCGTTAAGCGTTTCATCCGGTGTCGGCTGCGCGGCGGCGGTAATTAACTCCGCGCTTGGCCGTGAAAGTTCATCCTGTTGTTGTGTGATTGAGTCGGAGCCGAAGCAAGGTATTTTGTCCACGGCTGATTTTCAAGAATTGAAATTACCGGAAAGCTCTTAAGCGAACTGCCCAGTAATGCCCGAACTGCCAGAAGTGGAGACGATTGTTAGGGATCTTCAAGCCCTGCTCGTAGGACGCCGCGCGGATTGGATCCGGGTTAGGTTGAATAAAATTGTAAAAACCGGACCGCGCCGCCTGGGTCGTTTATTGACGGGCGCAAGGGTACAGGCGGTTAAGCGCCGAGGTAAGTTTATTATCATCGAGTTTAATGACGAACGTTATCTGGTAATCCACCTGAAGATGACCGGCCAGTTTCTATGGCAGGAAAATTCAAACAAGTGGCCCAAGCATGTACACGTGATCATCGGCTTTGACGATGGCGGGGAGCTTTTATACCGGGACATTCGTCAGTTCGGGTATTTTATGGGCTTTTCGTCTTCGGAATATATTACCTGGCAGAAAGAAAAGCCGGTCGGTCCTGATCCTTTTGAAATTAATGAGGAAAATTTTGCCCGCCTTTTAAAAAATAGAAGAGGCAGAATTAAACCCCTGCTGCTAAACCAGCTTGTCATAAGCGGCCTGGGTAATATCTATGTTGACGAATCCCTGTTCGCCGTGGGCATTCATCCCTTAACCCCGGCTGAAAGCATTGACGAGGAACAGGCGCGCCGCCTGCACAAAGAAATTATCAGAATACTCAATAAAGCCATTGAACTGAAGGGGTCAACCATTGCCAATTACAGGGGAGTGAGCGGCCGGGGTGGTGAATTCCAGAAAAGGCACCAGGTTTATCATCAGCAGGGCGAGCCCTGTCCGATTTGCAGCAATGAAATAAAACGGACCGTGGTCGGAAGCCGGGGCACCTATTTTTGCCCAAACTGCCAGAAACTTTAAGTCAAAGGCTATATCATATTGAATATGTCCGATTTTGTGATTTTTACAGACCTGGATGGTACGCTCCTGGATCATTACACTTATTCCTGGGACCCCGCCGAACAGGCTTTGCAGCGAATTAGAGAAACTAAAACCCCACTAGTAATGGTTTCTTCGAAAACCCGATTGGAAATCGAAGCTCTGCGAAGGGCGCTGGATAATACCGACCCTTTCATTTCGGAAAACGGAGGCGCTGTATTTATCCCGGCCGATTCTAACCTCGTCCTGCCGCGTGACACAAAAAAAAGGGACGATTACCAGATTATTGTCTTAGGTTTGACAGTCGAGGAGCTGGGTCAGAAGCTTGATCGGCTAGCCAGCCGCTTCCCCATCAAGGTCCTGTCACGAATGGATGCCGCCGAGGTTACTGATTTGACCGGGCTGACTCTTGATCAAGCCAGATTGGCTCAAACCCGCGAGTACGGTGAGGCCTTTATCCTGACGGATAAGAGTATCTCTGAGAAAACACTGGCCGCGGCTGTGAGCGGTCAGGGCTTGAAACTCACCAGGGGAGGGCGCTTTTACCACCTCCTTGGAGGAAACGATAAGGCGGGGGCGGTGGAAATATTAATCGGATTATACCGGCAAAAAAATCCGGATTTGGTGACAATAGGTCTTGGTGAATCATGGAATGATATCCCGTTACTGACCGTGGTTGATAAACCCTTTTTAGTGGCGCGGCCTGATGAAACTCATATATCCGTGAATCTGCCCGGCTTAAACCGCGTGGCTTTGGCTGGTCCGGCGGGCTTCAATCAGGCCGTCATGGATTTACTCGCTTAGTTTAAAAATCCGCCCCCACTGTAATAAACAGGAGGCGGTTAAATTCGGGTTCATATTAAATAAAAAATTGGGTGATTATATGCCATCTCCAGTTGATTTACGAAGTGATACCGTAACAAAACCCACGCCTGAAATGCGGGAGGTTATGACCAAGGCTCCAGTGGGAGATGACGTCTTTGGTGAAGACCCAAGCATTAACGCTCTACAAGAGAAGGCCGCCGCCCTGCTGGGTCACGAGGATGCTTTATTTGTGCCTTCGGGCACCATGGCCAATCAGCTTGCCATTAAGGTTTTAACCCGGGCTGGAGATGAGGTGCTTCTCGAAGCCGGATCTCACCCATATAATTCTGAAAGCGGAGGCGCCGCAGTTTTTAGCTCGGTCCAACTTCACGTTTTAAACGGAAAGAGGGGGTTGTTGGAGCCCGAACAGATTGAAAACGCCATAAGGCCTGATGATATTCACTGTGCGCCAACCAGGGCTGTTTGTCTGGAAAACACCCATAATCGGGGCGGAGGTTCTATCTATCCCATTGAAACGGTAGCCGCTGTCAGAGAGGTCGCCAAATCTCACGGCCTTTCAATGCATCTGGATGGGGCCAGGCTTTTCAATGCCTGCGCGGCTACAGGACTCAAGCCGTCCGATTACGCGCAGTATTTTGACACCGTGTCTTTTTGCCTCTCAAAAGGCCTGGGCGCGCCGGTAGGTTCATTAATCGCTGGAAGCAAGCCCATTATTAAAGAAGCCTTACGCTGGCGAAAAGTCCTCGGTGGAGGTATGCGCCAGGCTGGTATTCTGGCTGCGGCCGGGATTTATGCCCTGGATCATCATGTCGAGCGGCTGGTTGAGGATCATTCTAACGCAAAACTGCTGGCTCAGGGACTGTCGGAATTAGACGGGATCGAAATTGATCCGGTTGATGTTGAAACCAATATTGTTATCTTTCAGGTGACTCACCCCAGGTTGAACGCGTCCAATGTAACTAATCGGCTTAAGGCTCATGGCGTACTTGTTTTACCGTGGACGTCGGATCAAATCAGGGCCGTGACACATCTGGATGTTAATCGAACGGGTGTAGAACGAGCGCTTACCGCCATCGAAACCATCTTGAAGGAATCATGAGGAGCCTTAAGGTGTAAAAAATATTCATAAATATCGAAAACTTCAAACTCAATGGATTCACTTCAACAATCCAAAAATTCCTGCCTTTTACATTGATCTGGCGTTCGCGCTAAACTACCAAAAAAACCTGACCGAGTATTCAAAGAGCTTCCATCCGCCTGTCTGGCCGGATAATAAGACAGGCCGCATCTTGTGAAAATATCTTTTCCTTGTCGGTAAAAAGCCGAACTGGATATAATTTTAATATAAGGTTGTTTTTTTTAAAGGGGCTAATTCTGAATCTTAACCGGAAATAGTTAACACAGGTCTTTGATCTTCAGCGGCGACTCTGGTTTTTAAGGTTGAATGTAAAATTATATGAGAACGTTTGACTTGATGAGAATAATTTCAGCTAAGAGGTTAGAAAGAGTAGATGACGCATGTAAAAACAAAGGAAAAAGAAGGATCTCAAAATAAAATCATTATGCCGGGTGATCCCATCGAGCATACATCTAACTTCATTGCCCCCCGGTGTGGCAATCGAATTTTGATCGTGGAGGATGAGTTAGTAACTCAAAAAATGATCAAGGATTACCTTCTGAAGTATGGGTATCAGGTTGTGAGCGTCTCCAATGTAATTGACGCTAACGAACTCATGGCAAAAGAGGAATTCGATCTTATTATCACTGATATGTCGATACCTCAAATGGATGGTATCGCTTTGCGGAAAGCGGCCAGAAATGCTTCGCCCCTGACTCCGGTGATTTTGCTTTCTGATCAAGGAACCCTGGAAAATGCCATCCAGGCTATACAAATGGGGGCCCATGATTTTGTAATTAAACCTATTGTTGATTTCAAACCCTTAAAAACTTCTATAGATCGCGCTCTCGATAGAAAGAGCTTTATGGCCCTTCAGGATAATTATCAGTCCAATCTGGAAATATTAGTAGCGCAGCAGACACAGGAATTGATCGAGAAACAGATACTGCTTCAAGAGTATGCTGATCAATTAGAAGAAGTGTCGATTTCAATTATCAGTTCCTTGCAGGTGGCGCTTGAAGAAAAAGATAAATATACCGCCGGGCATTCTCGGCGTGTCACTGATTACTCCCAGGGGATTGCCCGCCATATGGGCTTGAGTGAAAAAGAAATAAGGCTCCTGTCCACGGCGGCTCAGCTGCACGATATAGGTAAATTGATGATCGATCTTAGTTTTATGAACAGGCCCGGGCCGTTATCCGAGGAAGAGTGGACGATGATGAAAAAACATCCTGTCGTGGCGGATCGCATCTTGTCGCCACTGCCTTTTCTGGACGAGGTTCGGCCCATTATTCGCCATCACCACGAACGTTTGGATGGTTCTGGATATCCGGATGGCCTGGTTGGAGATCAGGTAGACAAATTGACTCAAATTCTCGCGGTGGCAGATTCATTTGACGCCATGACCTCCAGTCGAAGCTATAGAGCTCTTTTTCGACCGGAGGCGGCGTTGGCGGAATTAAGGCGATGTGCCGGGCAGTTATACTGTGTTGAGGTGTTAGATGGACTGGTTGCTTACCTTGAATATAACCCGAAGCTATTTCAAAAATGAGACCTCTGCAAAACTTCGTCCTTTAGCCGAACTCATGAACCCCGCTTCGCTGACGCTGCAGCGGTATTGAACCCCGCTTCGCTGACGCTGCAGCGGTATTGAGCACCGCTTCGCTGACGCTGCAGTGTAAATGAAGCGGCGCAAAGTGGGATTGATCCATGGAATACTTTTGAGACGGCATCTAGTGTTTTACGGTGATATTTTACCAACTCGGCTGGCAGCTTCTGCCGAAAAAAAATAAAGACCTGTAGCTTCCTTTTGTTAAAAAGATGAGGCTGATCTTTAAGGTATGAGCTTCATGATCTAGCTCATTAATAATGTATGAGGATAAATAATCATCCGGACGCCAACTGACAAAATAGTTTATAATCAAGACAAGGAGAAAGATTGATATGGCTGCCCCAAAGGGAAACATACAAGATGATCGCAATTAAAGCGGAAAAAGATTACACAGTGATCAAACCGGATTTCGATCTCGTTAGCAGTAATTTAGATGAAATAAAGAGTGTTATCTTCGACCTGGCCATTAGGGGCCATTATCAAATCATACTTCACCTGCCTCACAATGTGGTGATTGATCCGATGGGGGTGGGCGTGATCGTGGCCTGCCGCAAGACCCTCAAACAATATGGCGGCGATTTAACGGCTAAAACCGATAATCCAGAAATTATCAATTTATTTAAAATGCTCAGGCTGGATCACATATTAGAGTAATTGCCAGAACAGCGTTCCGCTGCTTGATTACTTAGGTAAATCAAGACCCTAACAGCGGTTGCCATAATATAACAAATGGCAATTACATGATGTTTTGGCGTTTGTCATAAGGTGGCTTACGAGAACAATCGAAATTAAATCTTCTCCTATCCCAGGTTCAAACGGAAAATATTGATGACAAACGCTCTATATCTTCAGTAAATACCGGAGGTTGTTTTTAGTCCTTTATCATAAAGCCCTTAGCCATTCCGGACGCAGAGGAACTTTCCCGGCCAAGGCTGCGTCAATGACTTTAAGGGCTTCTGCTTTATCGCGCGGATATTGGATTTTAAGGGGTAGGTAGTTAGAAGCATGATTTGAGAGAAACATACCATGTGATAAATCGGTCGCATTGATCAACTCTTTGAGTTCCACCAGAATTTTTGAAGGCTCAAGAGGTGACCATTTACCGGCGGCCATATCATCTGCCAGGGGTGTACCGGGAATAACCGATACAGTCAGCGCTCCCACATAATCGGGATCGAGACGGGAAAGCAAATCTCCGGTCGCCCGTGCATGTTCCAGAGATCGTTGTGGGCCGCCAATGCCCAGAAGAACCGTCACCGAAAGTTTTATTCCGGCCTCGATTATCCGGCGTCCCTCAAGAACCAATTTAGCGTTGGTGGAGCCTTTTCTAATCGCGGTTAAAACGTCATCATCCCCGCTTTCCACACCATAGTAAACAATGCCCAAACCTTTGGCCTTAAGTTCAGCGAGCTCTTCATCGGATTTTGCGCTGATACTTTTTCGGTTGGCATAAAGCCCCACCCGCTTCACCCAGGGCAACTCTTTCTGAATCTGGTCCAAAATCCAAGTCAACTTTTTTTGAGGTAAAATAAGGGCGTCACCATCCATGAGAAAAACCCGATCCTGGCGGCGACAGTATTTTTTGGCGAAAGCCAGATCTTGTTGAATGATTTCATCCGGTTTGATGGCGAAACGTTTATTCTTATATGTGCCGCAAAATGTGCACTTATTATGTGAGCAGCCTAAAGTTACCTGTATAAGAATGCTGTAGGCCTCGCTTGGCGGCCGAATAATTATGCCTTCGTAGTGAAAACCATCTGGTTCATGATTGAAATTCATTGTTACCCTGCCTTCAATCTTGCGTATTTAATATAGAGCGTGTCTCTAAAAAATTCAAGATGCTGAATCCGTGCTCATACTTTTTTAGATATATAACGCCGGGCATATCGAAATCTAATGATAAAAAAGCCTCCGGATTGATACCGAAGGCTTATATATTTTTGGAGCGGGAAACGGGATTTGAACCCGCGACTTCAACCTTGGCAAGGTTGCACTCTACCGCTGAGTTATTCCCGCCTAAGTGGAATAACAATATACGCTTTCAATCCTGGCTTGTCAAGTTTCCACCGCCCGGATTCGCTCCAACCACCTTGTAAAATTTAATAAAATAAGCCGCGCCCGACCAGTAGGTTATCAGGAGCGCCACCCAGATAAAGAAGGTCCCATAAATATGCAAATCTAAAAACCAAATGGGGTAATGCCCCAGCAGAAGACATATGGCGATATTTTGAGTCAGGGTCTTTCTTTTTCCCAGTAGACTGGCATCGATAACCATACCTTCGGTGGTAGCGATAGCGCGAAGCCCAGTAATAGCCAGGTCCCTGCCGATGATCAAAAAAACCATCCAGGCGGCCACCCGGTCGAGTGGGATAAGCATAATCAGGGCGGCTGAGTTGAGCAGTTTATCCGCCAGCGGATCCAGAAATCGACCAAAATTGGTCACCAGTTTGTGCCGGCGGGCCAGAAAACCATCAAGCAAATCCGTTAGAACGGCGGCTAAAAATATGAGCGCGGCCAGGATCGAAGCGGTTTTGTTTTCAAAGATCAGCAACAGAACCAGGACCGGAATGGCGGCGACTCGACTTAGAGTCAGCATGTTGGCCAGATTGAGTAATTTGGGCTGTTCTTTATTCATTTTTATAATCTCTATAATATTGTATCACTCGCTGGATGTATTGCCTGGTTTCGCGTACCGGGGGTATTTTACTATCTGGAATAATTCTTTTCGGACCCAGGTTATAGGCGGCTAACGCCAGTTTAAGGTTTCCGTCATACCGATCCAGAAGATGACGTAAGTATTTACTTCCGCCGAAAATGTTATCCTGAGGATTGAAAGAATCCTTCACCTTCATTTCAGCTGCCGTTTCGGGCATTAACTGCATCAGGCCTCTTGCTCCAGCCAGGGAAACGGCAAACGGATCAAAGGCGGATTCAGCTTTAATGATCGCCTTAATCAAAGCGGGGTCCAAACGATAGGCTTTAGCCGCTGCTTTGACGTGCTTTTGTATCTCCGCCAGATTAACCCGGTATGTTTTAGGCTTGACCCGACCCCGGTCTCCATAAACACGAAAGAGTTTAAAGCGCGCGTCCGTGGGGGCGTCAGTGAAATGAATCACGCCCCGAGAGTCCTTATAGGTGTATACGCTCTTTGCCATACTCATACACATGGAGACAGTTAAAATCGCCGTCCCTGTCCAGGCAAACAATAGGAATTTTTTAGTCCTTTTTAGCTTTTTCCCAATCATCAAGGAATCGTTTCAAACCGATATCGGTTAGCGGGTGTTGGCTCAATTGCCTGATGACTTTAAAAGGAATAGTCGCAATATCCGCATCCAGCAGGGCCGATTCAAGCACATGGCCGGGGTGGCGAATACTGGCCACGATGATTTCGGTCTCATAACCGTAGTTGCCATATATTGTTACAATTTGTTCTACCAGTTCCATGCCTACGCTGGAAATATCGTCCAGCCGGCCAATAAAAGGGCTGACGTAAGAAGCCCCGGCCTTGGCGGCCAGGAGCGCCTGGGTGGGTGAAAAGACCAGGGTGACATTTATCTTTATCCCTTCCTGTGAAAGGGCCTTCGTGGCTTTTACGCCTTCGATGGTCATGGGAATTTTGACCACGACATTAGGGTGAATATTGGCTAACTCCCTGGCTTCTTCAACCATACCGTCAGATTCGAGGCTGAGAACTTCGGCGCTTACAGGTCCATCGACTATCTCGCAGATTTCTTTTATCCGCGCTTTATAATCGGTTTTTTCCTTGGCTATCAAACTTGGATTGGTTGTAACTCCATCCACAAGTCCCATGCTAACCGCTTCCTTGATCTCATCCAGATTAGCGGTATCTAAAAAGAATTTCATAGTTCACTCCTGTGATTATTGATTTTGAACTTTAGTATATTTTTCCCTACATTCCTGACTGCAAAAATAATGTGTTTTTCCGTTAATTGCGGCGGGAATCGCATCCCTTTTAGGTATGTACACGCCACAATTGGGATCCTGAATCAGATCTTCGGCATCTTCGTTATTTTTATTCTCATTGAGCCGGGGTCTCGCTGCTTCCTCCTCGAATGGCTGTCGAGGCATAATCAGGCCCTTTAGCACTCGATAGATAAGATAAAAAAGCACAATAATGATCAGCCAGCGGAGATATGTCACAGCCGAAAGGCCTCCTGACCTTCCTCGGGTAAGCGCGCCAGCATCTCTTCAGGTGTTTGCTTGAGAACAGGATGTACCCATTCGGGCGCGATGTCGTTCAAAGGCAGCAAAACAAACCGGCGTTGGCTCAAATATGGATGCGGAACCGTTAGGTTATTTTCCTCGATAACCTTCTGGCCAAAGAAGAGAATGTCCAGGTCTATCAAACGCGGTCCCCATTTGGTAACTCGCTCTCGGCCCATCTCCTGCTCGATCATCAGCAAAGCTTTCATTAGTTCCTGAGGTGTCATGCCGGTCTCAATAAGGGCGGCTGCGTTAAGGAACCAGTCCTGGCCGGTTTGGCCCACAGGACGCGTTGAATAGAAGGGGGACACCTTAACTAAAGCGGTATTGCCAAGCCCTTCTATTTTATTCAATGCCACCTCTAGGTTCTTCTTTCGATCCCCGAGGTTGGATCCAAAACCAAGAGCAACTGACAAGAGCAGGCCTATAACTGAAGTTTTTTGATACGGCTTACAGCTTCCTCAAGCCGATCTTCTTCCTGGGTCAATGCGAAACGAACATAGCCCTCGCCAGACGGGCCAAAGCCATTCCCTGGGGTACAGACAACCCCGGTTTCTTCCAGGAGTTTGGTAGTAAAATTCGCCGACGTATAACCATCAGGCAACCTGGCCCACAGATAAAAAGTGGTGTGTGGAGTTTTCACTGAGAGACCTAAATCTCTCAACCCTGCAATCAATACGTCCCGGCGGCGGGCATACATTTTGCGCATCTCTTCCACACAGGTCTGGTCTCCCCGAAGCGCTTCTATCCCGGCTAGTTGTATCGCCTCAAAGACACCTGAATCAATATTTTCTTTTACGCTGGCCAGCCCCCGTACGACCTCAGCTCGACCCGCCACCCATCCAATGCGCCAACCAGTCATATTGTAGGTTTTAGAAAGGGATTGAATTTCAATGCCGACTTCCAGAGCGCCCGGAGCCTGGAGAAAGCTGGGAGTTTCATACCCATCGAAATAGATTTCAGAATAAGCGGCGTCATTTAAGACTATTATTTCATACTCCCGGGCAAATTCCACCAACTCCTGATAGAAGTCCAGACTCGCGTCTGCTGCTGTCGGGTTGTTGGGGTAATTGACGAACATCATCTTGGCCTTTTTGGCTATGTCGGCGGGGATGGCTGAAAAATCAGGTAAAAACTCATTTTCTTCGAGCAGCGGCATAAAATACGGGACACCGCCCGCAAACGAGGTTCCTATTTTATAGACCGGATAGCCTGGATCAGGAATCAGGACTGTGTCTCCCGGATTAACAAAGGCCAATGGAATATGCGCGATACCTTCTTTGGACCCGATCAAGGCTAAGATTTCTTCATCAGGGTCGAGGTTGAGTTGAAGCCTGTTGCCATACCAATCAGCCACTGCCTGGCGAAAGTCTTTCATGCCGTTGTAAGTGGGATACCGATGGGTGACGCTGTTCTTGACGGCTTGACCGAGCCGGTTGATTATATGATCCGGGGTAGGGCGGTCGGGGTCCCCGATTCCAAGACTGATAATGTCTATCCCTTTAGCCCGGCATTCTTCTTTTTTGCGGTCAATTTCGGCAAATAGATAAGGAGGCAACACCTGCAGCCGTTGCGCTTGCTCTATTTTAAACATTATTTCATATCTCCTAAACCAACAACAACATAAAACATTGCCCAATACTTGCTTGGGACTTTAGTAATTTGACTGCCGTTGTTTCAAATTGCGTCTAACGGTCTAACGCGCGACCGGATTGATCAAGCCGCCGATACCCTGTATTCGGATTTCTATCTCATCACCGTCTTCAAGCGGTCCAACTCCTGAAGGCGTGCCCGTAGAAATAATATCACCAGGAAGCAGGGCCATAATACCGCTTATATGTTCAATTAAACATTTGACATCAAACACCAGGTGAACGGTGCTCGAGGCCTGTTTTCTTTCTCCGTTCAACCAGGCTTCCACCGTTAAATCCGACGGATCCAGGTCGGTTTCAATGGCTGGTCCGATCGGGCAAAAGGTATCGAAACCTTTAGCTCTGGTCCACTGTCCGTCTTTTTGCTGAAAGTCCCGCGCGGAAACATCGTTTAAACAGGTATAACCCAGCACGTAGTCCAGAGCTTCGGCTGATGAGACGTGAGAGGCTTTCTTTTCGATGACAACGGCCAGTTCGGCCTCATAATCCACTCTTTTGCTCTGAGGCGGGTATATGATAGGCGCGCCAGGGCCTATTATGGAGGATGGCGGTTTTAAAAATATGAGCGGCTCTTCTGGCAGATCGGCATTGACTTCTTCGGCATGGTCTTTGTAATTGAGTCCCAAACAGACGACCTTGGTCGGAACACATGGAGCTTCAAGCGTTATTTGCCCCTGGTTAAAGCTCCTGCCTGTTTTTTCGCAGGGTCCGAAGATGTCTCCCGCGACCTCGTAAACAGTTTCGTTCTCGACTACGCCAACTCTGACATCGGTTTCCCCTTTGGGCTTGAAACGGATCAATCGCATCTTCTACCTCATTTTAACTTGAACAGCAAAACAGCTTATTATTTTATCAAACCGTAGTCGGCTAGTACCTTCTTCAGCTTATTTGTATTCTCCTCACTCATGGGGTAAAGCGGTAATCGCATCTCAGGATCAATCATTCCCATGAATCCAAGAGCCATTTTAACCGGAATCGGATTTGTTTCCAGGAAAAGGGCTCGGAACAAGGGCTGTAAGCGTATAAAGATCTCACGGGATTTTGAGAGATTGCCTTCCTGAAAGGCTGTGACCATATCGGACACTTCGCGAGGGACAACATTTGAGGCCACCGAGATAACGCCCTTCCCGCCAACTGCCATCAAGGGCAGGGTTAAGGGGTCGTCACCGGAAATGAGATCAAAGTCGTCTCCGCACTGTTCGAAAATGCGCGTCATCTGAATCAGGTCGCCTGAAGATTCCTTGACGCCAATGATATTTTCGAGCTTGGACAGCCGGGCTACGGTGTCAGGCAGCATGTTTATGCCGGTTCGGCTGGGAATATTATACATGATGATCGGTAGAGAGACCGCTTCAGTCACAGCCTTGAAATGCTGATAAAGGCCTTCCTGGGTAGGTTTGTTGTAGTAAGGCAAAATCATCAGCGCGCCGTCTGCCCCAGCTTCCTTGGCGTGCCGTGTCAATGCGATCGCCTCTGCGGTACTGTTCGACCCTGTGCCTGCTATAACCGGCACTCTTCCATTCACCTCTTTAATCGCGAACTCCACCACATGATTATGCTCTTCGTGAGAAAGAGTGGCCGACTCTCCTGTCGTGCCGCAGGGGACAATGGCGTGAGTGCCATTATCAATCTGAAAATTGATTAATCGCCGAAAAGCCTCTTCATCAACCTGACCATTGGAAAAGGGGGTAACAATGGCCACCATAGCGCCGCTAAACATTTTTTTCTCCTTTTGTCAAATTAAAGCTTCGGGTCCCAAACGGCCGTTATAAACGATCCTGACCGGACCCTCTAAAAATATGTCTTTAAAACCGTTTTCGGTTTTTGTAAAATGAATTATCAATTCCTCGCCCCCGCGAGTCATAATACGGGTTGGTGAATCTATCCAGCCGTGAAGCGCGGCCAGTAAACCAGCGGCGATACATCCTGTGCCGCAGGCCAGGGTTTCGTCTTCCACTCCCCGTTCATATGTCCTGTTAGACAGGTGGCCTCTATCTATAACCTGTGTAAAGTTCACATTGATTCCGGCAGGCTGAAAATGAGGGTGAAAACGTATGGAGCGTCCTAATTCTTTAACCGGCGCAGCTTCCACGTCATCAAGAAAAATGACCCCGTGAGGGACACCTGTGTTATAGCTGGAAATGGTCACTGATTGACCGTTTACATCCAGCGTGTAATCCAGCTTCGGATCGGCTGGTTGGGTCAACCCAACCTTGATGGTCTCGGCCTTGACTTCAGCCCGGATGATTCCGGCCAGGGTAAGGAAGCTCATCTTGGCCGGAGCGATCCCCATCATGTGGGCAAAACGAGCCGCGCAGCGGCTGCCATTGCCGCACATTTCTGCCTCGCTGCCGACGGCGGCAAACAGCCTTGGCCAGCGGCGCCATGGCCTCGTCTTCCACCCTCTTGTCCCGGTTGTCAACCAGGATGAAATCGTTGCCATGCCCGCTCATTTTATAAAAATCAAATTCTTCCATGGATCAGGCTTCCTTGAGGAGAAGGGCCGGAATTTCTTCGCCCCGTATCAGATCTTCGTAAGTTTCTCGTTGGCGAATGATATAATAGCGATCCCCGCTCACAAGCACTTCCGCCGGTCTTACCCTGGAGTTATAATTGGAGCTCATGGCAAAGCTATATGCGCCCGCG
>JAFDLS010000147.1 GCA_019306365.1 Deltaproteobacteria bacterium | reverse complement strand
TCCTCGATTACCAGAGGATAGTCATTCGGATCGACCACGACGGTCACGCTGGTATAATTCTTGGCTGAAGCCCTGAGCAAAGTCGGCCCGCCGATGTCGATGTTTTCGATGGCGTCTTCAAGGGTTACGCCCGGTTTTGCCACGGTTGCCTCAAAGGCGTAGAGGTTGACGCATACAAGATCAATCGGCGGAAGGTGATGATCCGCCATCTGGGCGACATGGTCCTTGACGTCCCGTCGAAAAAGGATACCGGCATGCACCTTGGGGTGAAGCGTCTTGACACGACCGTCCAGCATTTCAGGAAACCCGGTATAATCCGCCACTTCCACAACTTTGACGCCTGCCTCGCGAATGTGATACCCCAATATAATCTTCTTCGTTCACTTAAATCAAGGCTATAGTAATTGCCAAAAGGAGACCTCTGCAAAACCAGTAATTTTGTTGAAATCGTGGTGGAAGTTTGTATACGCTAAAAAAGCGCGCCCTTTTCAGGATAAGATTGACGCTTAAGTCAATAACTGTTATTTAAGAGCAGGAGATAACCTTGAAAAATATTCGGTGGTTACATCTTGCAAGTAAAATGGATCACCATTCTTGGGATCATTTTTTATGAGTTTTTTGGCACGAGAATATTAGCGGCGCAAAAGCCGGCGGTTCTGGTAAAAATATGGCGGGTGATAATTATTATAAAAATATGTTAAAAGAGATGACCCTGGTAACCCAGCTGGGACTGACCATGGCTGGATCCATCCTGTTATGCTTTGCCATCGGTTACTTTTTAGACAAATGGCTGGGCACTCGGGGCATTTTTTTAACCATCTTTATTATTCTGGGAGTGCTGGGAGGGGGCTGGACCGTTTATCGCCAAATCATTCAACTGGATGAGGCAATCAAAAAAGATGACTCTCCCTGAGATTTTCCTGCCTCAAATACCCCCTTGGCTAAAGAAAAAGTTTTTCCGGTTGACAAAACCCGCGCATTCAACTAGATTTGAGCCGGTCCATTTGGGAGTAGCTCTATTATTAGAAACTGATTTATGGAAACGCTGATTCAGTTTAAGAAAACGATTCTGGTGCAAATGCTGTTTCTCGCCGCTCTTGTGGCCATGGTCGCCCTGGGCCTGGGGTTTGCCAATGCCGCCAGGGGTTTTGTCCTGGGCAGCATTTTTTCTTTAGCCAATTTCCTGGTCATGAGTTACCTGCTTACCTGGCGGCTGGGCAAAAGCTCCCGGCGTGCGGGCGCGGAAAGCGCCCTGAGCATGTTGGCCCGCCTGGTAATTTTAGGAGCGCCGCTTTTTATCGCCATCCGAAACCCCGCCCGGTTCAACCTGATCTGGACGATCATCGGTATTTTTAATCTTCAGATTTCTGTTTTAGTTTATCAACTTGTTATCGAACGATATGGCCTGATTCGCTCGACAGATCCCGAGAGGCGCTGACATGGAAGACCTGACCACCATTTCACAATGGGTTTTTACTCTCGGCGGTTACAAAATAGCACTCAACTCCGTGACCCTTATAAACACCTGGATGATCATGGGTGTTTTGGTCATATTCAGTTTACTGGCCACGCGGCGGACCAAACTGGTGCCCAATCCGCTTCAAAGTCTGGCCGAACTTCTAATCACCACCTTTGACGATCTGGTTCGCGACGCCCTGGAGTTGGACGACCGCCGTTATTTTCCCCTGATTTGCGGCATGTTCATGTTTCTTTTCCTTTGCAATGTTTGGGGTATAATTCCCACCTTTGAAGAACCGACCAAGGATCTTAACACTCCTTTGGGTTTAGGCATCCTGGGTTTTGTAATCTCTCACTATTCCGGTATCAAATTTAAGGGACTCAAGGGTTATTTGCGGGTGTACTTCGAGCCCATTCCTTTTATGTTTCCTTTAAACATCGTCAGTGAACTGTCCAGGGTCGTCTCCATCTCTTTCCGTCTTTACGGCAATATCATGGGCGGCGCGATAATCATTATCGTTGTCAGCAACCTGGTTTACAGCCTGGTTCTCCCGCCGTTTCTAAACGTCTTTTTCGGGCTCTTTGTCGGCACCATACAGGCCTTTGTTTTCACCATGCTCACTCTGGTCTATATCTCGACCCAGATTAAATAGGATACGGAGACGTTAATGGCTCTGGAGGTTCAAATACTGGTTAAAGGCGCGGCCTACCTCGGCGCGGGTGTAGCCATCGGGCTGGGGGCCATTGGAGCCGGAGTCGGTGAGGGATACACGGCTGGTTTCGCGAATCGGGCCATTTCCATGAAACCCGAGAAAGCCGGGGATGTCCTGAAAAACATGCTCATCGGACAGGCCCTGGCGGAGTCGGCCGCCATCTTCGCCCTGGTCATTGCCATGCTTCTCGTGCTCATGGAGTTTCAGGCCAACGCCATCACCGCCGTGGCTCTGGCCGCGGCGGGAATATGCATGGGTTTTGGGGCCCTTGGACCGGGCATAGGCGCGGGCTTCCCGGCTGGGCGCGCCTGTGAAGGCATCAGTCGCCAGCCCGCCACCTCAAGCTCTCTCTCAAACACGATGCTCGTCGGGTCGGCCGTATGTCAGACCTCGGCTATCTATTCCATGGTCGTGGCCCTGATGCTGATGTTTTTTGATTACAGCACACGCGCCTTCAACCCTAACGCGGCGGCCCTTTTTGCCGCCGGGTTGTCTACCGGACTGGCTGCAATCGGGTCCGGTATTGGGGAAGGTTTGACCGCCGGCGGAGCCATGCAGACTATAGCCCGCCAGCCGACCTCCGTGGGCCGGGCGACCGCCAGTATGCTGATCGGTCAGGCGGTCGCTGAGACACCGGCTATCTTCGGGCTTCTCATCAGCATGATTCTGTTATTTCGAGTTTACCCGGGCGCGGAATCGGTCATCACGGCTGCCGCGTTACTCGGGGCCGGGCTCAGCATGGGCCTGGGAGGAATAGGCCCGGGTATCGGCAGCGGCGCGGCCGGTGAGTACGCGCTTAACTGGCTGGGCCGCAACGAGGAAATAGGCGGGCTGCTGACCCGGACCATGCTGGTGGGTCAGGCCGTGAGTCAATCCACGTCTATATACGCCATGGTCATCGCCCTGGTTTTAATATTTGTTGTTTAACCTTTATTTAGGAGGAAGTCATGGATATTTCTGGAGCTGACATTATTCGGGCTGTTTCGCTGTTAGGAGCGGGAGTAGCTATGGGATTCGGAGCTATCGGACCCGGTATCGGCGAGGGATACGCCGCCGGACGGGCCTGTGAAGCCATCGGACGCAATCCCAGAGAAGCCGGACTGCTTACCCGAACGATGCTTGTCGGCCAGGCTGTCTCTGAGTCCACGGGTATTTACGCCCTGGTTGTGGCTTTGCTGTTGATATTTGTCGTCTAACGTCAATATCCTTGCAACTTAAACTTAAAATTAAATTGGAGCAGGGGGCATGATTAGCATAAACGCCACCCTTATTGTCCAAATCATTAATTTCCTCGTTTTAATCTGGATTCTGAACCGGATTCTGTTCAGGCCCATTTTTAAGATTGTCGAAGAACGGAAAAGCGTTATCCAGAGTTCAAGGGCTGAAATAGAACGACTCAAGTCCGAGGCCGAGGAAAGATTACAAAATTACGAAAACCAGCTCAGTAAAGCCCGAGCGGCCACCACGGCTCAAAAAGAAGCCGTTCGCACTGAGGCCGCTAATCAGGCGCAGGAGATTATGCAGGCGGCCAGAATGCAGGCCCAGGAGCATATCGTTTCCATCCGGAACGAAGCGGCCAACGAGGCGAAACGGGTCAAGGCCGATTTAATCGGCTTCAAGGAATCCATAGTCAAGCTGGTGTTCGCCAAGGTCATGGGCAGGGAAGCCTGATGAATTCGCTGCGTCTTCACAAATTCGGTTTAATTATCTTCACCATGGTCCTGGTTCTGACCTTTGCGGTTTCGGCCTGGGGCGCGGAAGGTCCCAGCACGTTCCGAAAGGTCTGGGACACGGTCTGGCTTTTTGTCAATTTCGGCATTCTCGTTTTCGTGATCGTCAAGTTCGGGCGCAAGCCTCTAATGGACTTTTTAAGGGGGCATGGTTCTGAAATCAGTGAAAACCTGGGGAAAATACAGGCTGTTCTGGAAAAAGCCAAGGCCGAATACGCGGGAAGTGAGGAACGGCTGGCCGGGCTGGAACAGAGGGTCGCCGAACTGGAGGCTCTTAAAAAACAGGAAGCTGAGCGCGCCAGGCAGAAGATACTAGATGAAGCGGCCCAGAACTCGGAAAAGATCCTGGCGGAAGCCAGAGACGTAGCGGAGTCCGAGATTAAAAAAGCCTGGGCCACGGCCAAGGCCGAACTGGTGGAGATGGCCGTAGAGGAGGCTGAAAAGCTAATCAGGGAACAGATCAAGATGGAGGATGAAGCCCGAATCATCGAGGAATACGTTGACCGGCTTTCGCCCCAGGATCAACCTTCCTGAGGAGAGTCTAAAGCGTTTTCTAATTATAATCAGGGCCGGGGATGTGGAAACAGACCTGCCCCCAGGTATTTTAATAAAATTTAAGGGGAACTTTTAAAGAAAGGGTTCCCCTAAAAAATGGCCAAATACCGTGCCTGACTCCGCTTCCAAAAATAACACCGCGCGTTTTTCCACCCTTTGCAGCCCGGATGACGAAAAGTCGTGTTTCGCCTGCTGTCCTCCTATCCGGCCAGCCGGTTACGACCACGCGGACCATCAACAGGCTTTGACCAGGCAGTTTTGGGAAAACACCCGAGATTTCGCAAGATACGGGCCAGGAGAGAAAATCATCACCGGCTTTCAATGCTGGGGCCTGGGCTTCTTAGATCAAAAGAGGGTCATGATCGGATGCATGCTTCATCCCGGCCGGAACCAGGGACGGGATCTTCGAGACCTGACCGGTTACGGCGATAAATGCCGGCGAGAACTCTGCCAGGAGGCGGTGATTTTTTCAGGGCTGGCTTCCGCCTCAGCTGAATTTGTGCTGGAGCTTGCCCGGGGCCTGAACTCCTTTGCGTACTCAAGCCTAAAAAGGAATCCCGCCTTCAGACTGCTTCATTGGGGACCGAAGCTGATAGAAAGCCTGGCTTTATCGGAACCAGCGGGCCTTGACCGCGACGAATACCTTAAGCGATACGCCTTTCTGGAACGAGACCTGGATCCGAAACGAGACGCCTATCCGGTTGAGCTTTTGCTTGACCGGTTCGATCTAAACGTTCTGGGCCGGTCCGATTTTTTGACCCGGTACAGGGATGACCTGACCCGATTTTCAGCCCGCCATCGTCAGGCCGTAACCCTGCCCCTGGAAAACCGTCCTTACCTTCACCAGCTTGACCTGCCTTCTCATTTCATCAATTTCCTCCGGCATGCCCTGGGCTGGTCTCGATCCCTGCCTTCACAGGCTGAGGCGGTCAGGCGGGAATTGGATCGCCTGTTAATCGAATTTTAGGTTTTATGAAAAATCAGCAGAATACCCCGCTTTTCAAAGTGGGGATGAATGCGTTAAAAAGGATTTTTTCCTTTATAATCGGTATCATTATTTGATGCCGATCACGAAGTCCCGTCTTTTAAGGCGGGGAGAGGTCTCAATATATAATACACAATTATGTCGCGGGGTACATTCTGCTTAAATCTTTTCGTTAACGGCTTCTATTGAAACACTCCCTTATTTTGTTATGTTTTAAAAAGAGGGGTCGACCGGGGGAGGCGTGATGGAATCGAAGAGCGATACGCTTTAGGTCGGCCTTGATCCTGCCGTTTAAATTACCGGCTGGCGTTTGATGCCGGTTTATTATCTGGGTCAATCTGGAAAGGTTTCCCGGAATCAACAATTGTAACGAGTTATCTTTCTTATGGGCAGATGCCGATCATGTCATAGCAGTTCAAACACGATTTCCACGACCATCGGATATTGCGGCCAGTGTATCCAAGACCGTTTTGAGGAGGTCTGGCCGGAAATCAAGACCGTCCATCAACGCAGCCGTCTGGCTTACGGGCTTCCGGCCGACCCGCCCCGGGCGCAGGACGGCCAAACCTGCGGGCTGTGTTTTCACGGTTGTTCTATACCTGAAGGCGGCACCGGTTTCTGCGGGCTTCGCCGTGTTGAATCATCCAAAATAAAGGGAGGCAGACCTCACGAGGGTAACCTTTACTATTACCACGACCCCCTGCCCACCAACTGTGTGGGCAGCTTTGTCTGCCCCGCTGGGACGAATGGCGGATACCCTCAGTTTTCGGCTTCCGAAACGCCGGAATACGGTTTTAAAAACCTGGCCGTGTTTTATAATGCCTGTTCCTTCAACTGTCTTTTTTGCCAGAATTATCACTACAAGAGACAGACCGCCTCTTCAATAAATTTTACATCGGGAGATCTGGCCGAGGCCGTGGATGAAAAAACGTCTTGTATCTGTTACTTTGGAGGTGACCCCGCGCCTCAGGTTCTTCACGCCCTGAAGGCGGCCAAGCTGGCCCGAAAACAGAACCCGGGCAGGATTCTCAGGATCTGCTGGGAGACAAACGGATCGGCGCAGGAACCCTTTTTATCCATGATGGCGGAAACATCCATCGAATCCGGCGGCTGCATCAAAATAGATCTCAAAGCCTGGAAAGAAAATATCCATTTTGCCCTTTGCGGTGTGAGTAATCAAAAGGTGCTGGATAATTTCAAAACCTTGTCCAAATGGGTATCGCGAAGGCCGGACCCTCCGTTCCTCCTGGCCAGCACCTTACTGGTGCCTGGATACGTGGATGAAGAGGAGGTCAGCTCCATAGCCTCTTTTCTGGCCGGGCTGAATCCGGATATCCCTTACAGCCTTCTAGCCTTTTATCCCCAATTTTATTTAAAAGACCTGCCTCCAACCTCACGCCGCCATGCTCAGCGCTGTCAGGAAGCCGCAGAAAACGCTGGACTGCGGCGTGTACATATCGGTAATATTCATCTGTTGCGGGACGATTATTAAGCCTGTATTAGAGCGTTTG
>JAFDLS010000146.1 GCA_019306365.1 Deltaproteobacteria bacterium | reverse complement strand
TTTTAAGCTATCATTATTTCCGTAAAGCCGCTTTTGTAAGCTTGTAATCCGGTATCTTTACATTGAAATCAATGGATTCAATATAATATTCAGTACCCTTACCTTTGGATAACACATCTTTAAAAATCATTTTTTTCGGGTACCAACGATCTTCAATCTTAAAAACCTCTTTTATTTCAAAGCGTTTCAGCAGCCGTCCGCCTCGGGCAAAGCGTTCTTCCTTTAATGGCAGCCATCGTTCGGCGTCCACCCATAATTTCCGGGAGTGATAGGCCACGTTTTTCTTTTTAGCAGCCAACTGAAGAATATAACAGTTACGGCCCGCAAACTCAGCCTGACCCTCCAGCGTTGCCTCGTATAATTCAGCCAGCCTGTGATTCTCTGTCATATCCTCATACGAAAGGTCAGATCCCATCACAGATTGCCTGAGCAGATGGCCGGAAATGGTTATAATCCGATCATTGGGTTCAGGTGTGTAATTCCAGATTTTATCGCCGATCTTGAGCATCTTTTTGCCTTTCTCCCTTGGTGGGGAAAGGTATTCAACGAACGCCTTATCCTCTCCCTTGATCCAGGTCTTTGACTTTATAGTCCTGGTGCCGGTCCGGCTGTGTATGACCATCTTCGTTATGCTGACCGCTTCCTCGACCACCATATTTTGATCAATTTTATTTAATATCTCTTCACCTGTCAGGGCTTGAGCTGACACGGGCAGGCTTAGTAAAAACATCGACAGAAAAATCATTATCCTTTTCATGTTTCCAACTCCTTGAAAAGCTGTGATGTCTGGCGTCTGAAGATCCCAATGCCGGAAATGAGAGTGCCGATCACCGTGGCCAGGAGTCCGGGGATAAAACCTATAAAATAGCTGGCCGGGGTGATCTTGGCTCGCATAATATTGGACATGAGCATGGTTGATCCTTTCGTCATACCGCTGAAATCAAGGCCATGCTCCTGTAGATAAAAGGCCCCTGCCAGCCCAATGACGGTTCCGATGACCGACCCGAACAGTCCGATTAAAATTGCTTCATGGATCATAGATCGGTAGACATGACTTTTGGCCTCACCAAAGGCTAACCTGACACCGACTTCTCCATAACGGCGCAGCCCTGACATCAATCCGGTATTCCATAAGACAATGGACATCACAAAAATAAAGCCGGCAACGATAATAAAAGCCTCGATCTCGATCATGTCCATCAGTTCGCCCAGCCCATTTTGATCCCTCAAAGTAATCATGACTGGTGAAAAATCATCGTCGGTTTTTTTATTAACTGAGTTATATTCGTTTGCGATTTCCTCCGCGGCCTCTTTATTGAACACAAGGTTAGGGAAATAACCCAGGATTTCTCCGGCGCCATCCTCCATATCAAGGGCATATTGAATATCCGACATATCCGCCACCATGGCGTTACGGTCCATGGGACCGATACCGAAATTCAATGTACCAACCAGGATGAAATTTTGAACAGCCATACTGCCTGTTGTTGTGGAACTGATCAGGGTGGCCATTTCCCCGATTTTAACCCCCAGGTTCTGGGCGAATTTTTCACTTACCAGTATCTCCCCGGGAGATTCAGGCAGACGCCCCTGAACCAAAGCGCCCTCCAGATTTAGGCGTTCATTTTCTTTGGAGTCCTGAGTGAGTAAATCCAAAGCCAGGCCGAACACCGGCCCCTGGGCGCGGGTCTCACCTTCCTCGTCAGGGAAATCCAGCAGTCCGCCGAATTTGATTCGTGCCGCCCAATCCAGATTTGGGTACTTAGCCTTTAAATCACTCAAAAGCTTGTTGACACCGGACAAGGCCAGATCATTGGGTATCTGATCCGAAATTTCAGCATAGGCCTGGGTCATCATTTTTACATGGCCCGTGTCCAATTTAGCGCTGGTGCGAGCTGTGTCATCAACAAAGCCCAAAAGATAGCAATACATAAGGATGGTGACCGCCACACCGGCGGCAATCACTATTACCGGTAAAATACTTCGATGACGGTCCCTGAGAAGGCCTTTCAGTAAAAACCAGGTCATGACAATTTCCCCCTCAACGCATCGGTCGGCTTTAATTTGACAATTTTCCGTGTGGGCAGGAAGCTGACTATAGTAACGGTCACCATGACCAGCAGGATGGTTCCAATAAAAAGTTTCACGCCATAGCTTGGATATAAAGTGGTGGGAACAGCTACTCCCATTTCACTCATGGCTTGAGGTACGCCAAAACCTTTTTTAGCGCTGAGAATTAAAAGAGGCACACCATAAACCGCGCCGATGATAAGAGCCATCGCGCCATGCAGAGCGCCCTCCAGAGTGAAAAGGCTGATGATTTTACCGCGAGGCATCCCCAGTGCCATGAGAGTCCCCATCTCCTTGCGCCTTCTAAAAATGGCCAATACCTGCGTATCGAATATGGCCAGGAGCGCCATGCCCAGCAACAAAACGTAGAGTATCGAGCTTCCGGCGGTTTTAGCTTTTATCATTTCAACAATCTCTTTAAGCAAAAAATCCTGGTCCCGGTATATCCAGGTCTTATCAGCCGCAGGCACGGATTCGATATCCTTATTCAAGACGACAAGGGTTGCCTCATTGGGAGAGGCCTGAAGCATCTGGCGCAGATCTTTAATGGAAACCCAGATCTGACCGTTATCCACCGAGGCAACATTCACATTCATGATCTCCGCGATTTGAACATCCGTGGCGTCAAATGTGCCATGAACGTCCCGCCAACGGGCCGTAACATAATCGCCCACTTTCAAGTTGGCCTGTTTGGCCATCCGGGCGCCGATAAGCGCGGGGATAACATGCTGGTTCTCCCTTTTTAAGACCCCGGTTGGTAAATTGATGACTTTCTGTGCCGGGTCAATACCCTTGATCATGGCGGTTTGAACCCGCCCATCCGGAAAGATGGCCCCTGAAGTTATTAAGATCGACGCGGCTTTGCCAGTTGACACCAAATCGACCAGGGCGGATGAAAGCGGCGCGTGAGAATCCTCGACAGTCAAAGGGTCAAAAGGATCGTAGGCCTGATGCCAGAACTGCCCTCCGCCATACTCCGTATCGATCAGATCAGTCATAATCTGTTTGCTCATGCCCGCGATGAAACCCTGAACCCATATAATAGCGACAAATGCTATGGAAAGTACGAAGACATTGAGCCAGGTGCGCAAGCCTGCGCTGGTGATATTTCGAAAGGCCAATTTGGGGATAAGCATTTTTTTATCCTTCCTTGTCTTTTTCTTGATCCTTATAAAAGGGTTCTAGCTCATTTCTTCATTAGCGGTCGGGTATCGGGGTGTCGTGGAGACATCCTCGATTACCTGTCCGTCCGTAAGCGTCACCTTCCGGCGCAGGTAACCTATGACTTTTTCATCATGAGTGGCAAAGATATAGGTAGTGTTCAGTTCCTTATTTAACCTGAACATCGTTTCCAGAATATTGTGGGAATTAGCCGCGTCCAGGTTAGCGGTCGGTTCATCGGCCAGTACTATTTTAGGTCTTTTCACCATGGCCCGGGCAACGGCCACACGCTGACATTCGCCGCCTGACAATTGAGCCGGCCGGGATTTAATCTTGTCAGAAAGATCCACCCATTCCAGGGCCTTGAGAACGGCCTTCTTGCGGTCCGCCCCACTCATCTCAAGCAACAGCAACGGGAATTCGACATTTTCAAAGACAGTGTAAACAGGCAGGAGGTTGAAGGTTTGAAAAACAAACCCGAGATGCTCAGTTCGCAGCCGGGCTGCCTGTCTATGCTTCAGTTCTCTGGTGTCTTGACCCATCACGATCACATGGCCTTCTGTTGGGTTATCCAATGCGCCTATAATATTCAACAAGGTAGTTTTGCCGGAACCGCTGGGACCCACCAATCCGGTGAATTCACCTGTTTCAAAGGTAAGATTGATGTTTTTTAAGGCCGTGAATTTACGACCGCCAATAGGGTACTGCTTAACCAGATTTTTCGTCGTGATCAGCGCTCCATCGCCCATTTTCCGCTCCTTGTTATTAACAATATTGAAGAATATTTTTTGCTAATGGTTAAAGATTATCATAAATCGCGCGCCATAACCGCCCTCAAAGAAATTTTGATCAAGTCCCAGACTCTGCCCGCCGGTTCGCGGATAATAAAAGAGGCTGAGATTTAAAATAAGGTAATCGTATGTACGTTGCCAGCTAAGATACTGATAATACTTTTTCCGGTCCCATGAATAATATCCAATCGCAGTTAAATTGTCAGTGAGTGTTACGGGATAATTCAACATAACGGCTGAAACGTGTACGGCCTCATCCCAACCCAGCGCTTCATCTGAAAAAGCTGTGGCCATATGCTCTAAAAGAAAATACAGTCCACTGCCGATACCAAAAGTGTAATCCAGGCCGGCAGTGATCAGTTTGGTCCAGTCATTCGGAATGACCGCTGTGCTTTGATGCTGAAAAACAGATTCGAACCATAAACCAACCCCGATGTCCCAGCGGCCGTCTAACGCAAAACGATTTTCCGTGTAATTCGGAATATTGAAGCTGGAACCATCCACCTTTCGGGTGTGAAATGAAGCGGCCAGTTCACCCAGCGGGACCGGATGCTGAAGCCGGCCGCCGAATTCGGCGCTGTCAGAAACTGTGGAAAAAATTTCGTAACCTTTTGGTTCGTCATTACCGTACAAGCTCCAAAGCCAGAAATTAGAGTTATTCAAGGCGTTGTATTTGAACCGCAAGGCGTAAACCCCGTCCGTCAACTGCAAGGGATCGCTCGGATCCAGCCGGTCAAACCACCTCAGGGGACGGAGCAGTCGAGCCGGACCGAAATTGATTTTTTGCAGACCCAGGCGGGTTTCAGTCTGGGCCGTGGCATAACGAAGCTTGGCCCGGTACAATTTCAGGCTTAAATCTTCTTCAGATTCCTCACTCATGACCATCCCAAAACCCTTTACTGACACTTCAGCGTCTAAAAAGGATTCTTCACCCAAGTATTTTTTCAAGCTTACCTGCGGGATATAAAGCAGGCCCAGGGAATTTTGCCAGGAATCATGATCAGTGGTTTCAGTTATCCAGCCGGACAACCGTCCGCTGTAATCCCATTCCAAGGCTCGGGCATTACCGGCAAAGAATAAGCCCGTTCCCGTGAGCAGACAAAAGAAAAAACAGAAAATTACATGCCGGCTTTTCATAATCAATTCTCCGGTCCACGTTTAGTCAGCACTCCATGAAAGTAAAAGTTGAAAAGCTCACGTGTAAAATCGCTCATATCCGGATAAAGCCTCCTCAGATTTTCATCCTTTGCCAATTCAAACAGTTTGTCATAGGCCGCCATAAAAAATTCAGGACGTATATCGGGACGTATATCGCCTCTCTTTTCCCTTCCTCTAAAGGGATGTCAAGACTCAGAAGTTCTGCTAAAAAATCAGGATTCCAGTTTGATGCAAACTCAAGCTTGTATTTTAATATCATTTCTAATTTTTCAGGAAAAGGAACATTCATCTCATCGATCCTATCTACTTCTTTGATCCCCTCCTCCAGCCACATCCGCCAGATGTATTTAGCCAGTTCGACTTTATTGCTGAAATACTTATAGAAAGTCATTTTGCTGACACCCGCCTTCTGGCAGATCTCCTCGACTGTAATTCTTTTCATACCATGTTTGGTAAAAAGGTCTTCAGCGGTCTCAATAATCTGGATTTTCTTTTTTGCCTTTTTAGGACCGGGCATTACAGGCATGTGACTTGTCCTTTCAATATTATTAGGACTTAAAATTCAGCAAATCGGTTTACTTCCGTTAAGCATTGAGTTTTACAAAATCCTGACCAGAGGTGATAGCAACCTGCCGACGCACTGTTTGAAGAAATCCATAACCCTTGTAACAACCTGATTTACTAATTTATCCTTTATAAAGCTCGCTAATAAGGTTCTTATCTCGTTTTTCAAATACAAATTCCCTGGCATCGCCTTCGCGGATTCAGGCAACCACAACGTGTAAGCTGGAGCGGTTATAAATTCCATTTTTCCATACCTCCCGGTTGAAGAGGCCCTCATAAACCCATCAGCCCCGACGAAACCATTGCTGCTGTCACGGCAAAGCCCCAATCGATGGGTGGATTCATTAAGAGCCCCCGTTTTTTGAGTAAAGCCTGGAACAGTCTTGCTTGTCATTTTATAGTTCCTTCTCGACCTTGATAATATACGAAAATTCTAATATCGAACACTTTCCGTATATATTTTAAGCATCAGCATACTATTTGTTAAGAAAAGTTACGAATTCAGTACTTTTTTACACCATTCGTATAGTAGCATAAATCCCTCGCGGACAATAACTTAATAAATCTGCTTACAAAAACTGAAAGGTATTAAAAATGATTCGACCTCGCACCTCAACCCTAACTATCTGATCGTAAGGATCTATGCAAAATACCTATGCTTACAAGCATAGCAGCGTTAAAAAATACTGTCTTGACAACCGATATCAGGCCTATTAGCCTTTAGATTCATCTTGGCTATAATTTTATTACCATGGATTATTGATCGTTAGTTGCTATCATGGCATGATCTGAATCGCGTTTCAGTTCTGAGTTAAACGCGAAAGCGGAACCGTTGGCAAATTAAACTCATGTAAAGGAGAAACAAGGATGAAACTGTCAAAAAAAGAAATCATAGAAGCCATGGCGGAAAACAGCGTTGCCTGGGATAATCTGGACCTTGATGGCGTGCTGGAACTTTATCACGATGACGTTTATTTTGAGAACTGGACAGGCGGTAACGCCAGGGGTAAAGAAGCGCTTCGTCAAGCCTGGACCGGCTGGTTCACCAGCGGCGGTGATTTTATCTTCAATCGGGATGACCTTTTTGTGGACGAGGAAGATCAAAAGATTACGGTTACCTGGGAGCTTGAATGGCCTTCCACGGAAAAGGGTTACGAAGGGAAACCTGAAAAAAGGCGCGGATTGGATATTATCCACTTTAAGGACGGCAAGATTATTAAAAAACTCACCTATTCCAAGACCACGATCGAAATTGACGGAAAACGGGTAAAACTTACCGCTTAAGGCGATCAACCGGGTCGTTTGAGCCTCTATTGCGGTATAATCTTTCGGGCAGAAGGCTGTTCATAAGACAGCCTTGAGGCGGGCGTGTTTTTCCTTAGTTCTTTTCAAAAAGAACCTCCTGACCTTCTCCATCAGAAAGGTAATATATGAAGCACTTTTTAGACAGTGATGCCAGCGGCTTCATGAATATACCGTTCGCGCCCATAAGTTGAATCAAGTATGTTTTAAGGAGGGGGTTCTTGAGTTTTGAGGATAAGGCTGAAATCATTTCCATTCTTTTTACTGCCTTTGCTGGCTGTTATGGCAGTTAATATTGCCGGTTGCGCCAATACAGTATCAACCCAGCCTACCTTTTTTGATACGCTTCCCGAGCTGTTTACAAAAAAATATTCGTCCGCTGAAATCACCGCCGTCAGGCAAAATTTCAAGATCGATCCGCCTCAATACAGCCAGGCCCTTGGAGAAATGCTGCTCTGGCAGATGAATAAAAAGAGTCCGGAAACCGCTAAAGAGTTTGCCCGAATCCCGGACTTGAATGACGGCATTGATTCTAAAGAAGCAAAAGCAATAATCTCTATCTGTAATCTAATCAAAGACCTAAACATACCGCCCGATTTTTTTGAGGCGAAGCCCGGTGAGTCAGCGTTTCATAGTGATGATAAAACAGGTTTAACTCCAGAATTGTTTGCGCTAAGAGAGATGATATTGGTTGGGAAAGGCGATCAAAAATATAGCGCTTTGCTGCAGGCATTGTTATGGGGATACATGGATGGGTACTTCCAACAGGATAATAATCCGCTTAAAAATTACCAGGGAGCCCTTAAGTTTGTGAAACCCATTTGGGGGAGTATGGAAGGACCAAGGTGGGAGAAATTTGAAGACGTTGTTCGCAGGCTGAACACTTCTGAATTGATTAATTATTATGAAAGAAAGAATTTTACTTATGAATTCTATGACAGCGGAAACTGGGTCGGCAGTATTTTTGTCTCCGGCGCGAGACCAAGTTTAATTTTTGAAAAGAAGCAAGGAAATTGTGACGCGTATTCTACCTTTACGGAAGAATGTTTAAGAAGAGCCGGATATGAAACGTGGATAAAAATCACAGATATTCCGGAAGGAGAACACGCGACTGTTTTGTTTAAAGATAAAGGGGGGATTTATCTGTTTGATAATGCCTATTTTCAAGTCAGGTGTAGCGGGATAATAGGACCCTTTAAGAGTGAAAATGAAGCGATTGAAACATATTTTGATTAAGAATTTTAACGAGACTGTCGAAAAAGTCCAAATGTTGAATTTCTGTTGTTTTTGATTCGTTAAGAACCAGCCGCTTAAAAGACCCGGAAGATCATAAAAATGCGGGTTTCAGGGTTTTTCAACAGTTTTAATAGGTCAATCTTTCTAAGATACCGATATCTCTTAATGAGGATAGTCTATTTTCACAAATTCAAATAGAATCATAAAAAAGGAATACTTGACAAATTCAATGCTCATTTTCTAAGCTGAGGCCGCTGCAAAACCAGTAATTTTGTTGAAATCGCGGAAGGCGAAAAATTAACCCGCAGGAATATTGCTAATATTTCGAGGACTTAAATTTGAGACTGACAAAGAGGTCGGCAAAAGGACGAAGTTTTGCAGAGGCCTCAAACTATCAATTTTGTCAGGAGGGCAAACATGACACTGCAGGATGATATAAATGAACTTTATACGCGCCGTGAAAAGGCCCAGCAAATGGGTGGCGAGAAACGGGTAGCAAAGCAGCATGCTCGCGGCCGGCTGACAGCTCGAGAAAGGGTATTAAAACTACTTGATCCCGACAGTTTTTTGGAGCTGGGGTTGCTTGCGCACGCCGATATCCCGGAACTTGAAGAGCTTAGCGCCGCGGATGGCCGAATATGCGGCACCGGCACTATTAATAATAAAATGGTGGGTATTATTGCCCAAGACCGCACTGTGCTTGGCGGAAGCGGCGGCACCATAGGCTCGCAAAAATCCCAGACTCAGCATGAACTCGCCGTTGAAGGGGGATACCCCATTATAGAATTGGGTGATGAACCGGGCGGAGTGAGAATTCAAAACGTAATGGGTTCCCGAGGATGGGTTGGAGAATGGCTGGGGCGCGTCATGAGAGGACGCAGCCTTGAACCGATGACTCGAAAGATACCCCGGATAGAAGCCATTATGGGTGAGTGTTTTGGTGAGCCGTCCTGGAACGCGGCCTGGTCTGATCATACCGTGATGGTAAAAGGTGGAGCGATGGGTGCGGCTGGGCCAAAAATGCTGGAAAAATCGATAGGGCAAAAAATAACTCCGCAGGAACTGGCTGGCTGGGAACTGCAATCACGCGTGACAGGGCAGGCGGACGCTATTGCCGATAACGATGAACACTGCCTGGAGCTTATAAAAGAGTTTTTAAGCTATATGCCTTCAAATTGTAACGAAGAACCGCCCTATGGCCCCACACAGGATGACCCGTATAGAAAACTGGACCGGGTTGCAAAAATAGTTCCGGTAGAATTAAACCGCGGCTATGATATGTACCGCTTGATTAAACATATGGTGGATGATGGAAAATATTTTCCAGTTAAACGCGAATTTGCTCCCTCTTTAGTTACCTGCCTGGCCAGGATTGGAGGCAGAGTTGTTGGTATATACGGTAATAACCCAATGTATAATGCCGGTGCGCCTGATGTTTCGGCTTGTGAGAAGGGAACCCAGTTTCTCTGCCTGTGTGACTCATTTAATATCCCCCTTATTTCTTTGATGGATATTCCCGGCATGTATCCCGGGAAGGAGGCTGAAAGATTAAAGCTCCCGACCAAAATAATCGTTTGGCTGCAGGCTCAAAATCTGGTTACGGTTCCGAGAATCCATATCATATTGCGCAAATATTTTGCCATGGGTGTTGTCTGCATGCAGGGTAACCGCAAAAAAACAGACATCACGGTGGCCTGGCCGAACGCGAAAATGAGCTTTGTAGACCCGGATATAGGGCTTGGTTTGGCCATGGAGAGCAGAATAGCCGAAGCCGCCGATCCCGAGGCTGAAAAGGAAAAGGTTTTTCAGGAATGGACAAAAGGAAGCGCTCCCTGGGACGCCGCCGGCCTTTACGGCATTCATGATATAATTGACCCCAGGGACACCAGGAAGTTCATAGTTCAGGCATTGGAGATGCTTAGAGGGAGCAGAGATAAAGTTATCAGCCAGCATAAGCTGCAGAACTGGCCTGTTGGTTTCTAAACAGAAATTTTAATATTAAGAAGCGATTAAAGATCAGGCCGTTAATTTTAACTGAACATTATCAGCGCTTATGGACAAGTAAAATATGACTGATAAAGAGTTAACGTTACTCGCGGTTCACGCCCACCCTGACGACGAATGCATTGGCACCGGCGGAATTCTTGCGAAATATTCCGCTCAAGGAATCAGGACGGCGCTAGTGTATGGTACCAGAGGTGAAGCCGGCGATATTCTGAACCCGGATTTTGTTCCCCCCGCGCCCGGTATGAGCGTGAAGGAAATCAGGGCCCTTGAGCTCAAAAAGTCTCTAAAGGTACTTGGAGTGAAATCGGTGGATTTTTTAGGCTACCGTGATTCCGGGATGGCGGGGACTTCGGAAAATAATAACCCACAGGCCTTTGCCCAGGCGGACATCCTGGAGGCCGCCGGCAGGCTGGTTGAAATAATACGCCGCGTTCGTCCCCATATAGTTGTGACTTATAACAGAAGGGGAGTATACGGACACCCTGATCATATAATGGTCAACAAAGTGACTTTGCGGGCGTTTCACGCCGCCAGCGATCCTGATTTTACTATTGAAAAAGAGCTGAGCGTTTGGAAGCCCTCCAAGCTCTACTACACGGCCATTCCGCTAAAAAGGTTACGCATGATGTATGATATGGCGATTGAGCGCGGTGAGGAGCCGCGTCTTGATCCCGAAGTTCTGGGAACTCCGGAGGAAAAGATAACCACAATCGTCGATGTTAGAGAGTTTATATCACAAAAGCTGGAAGCCCTGAATTGTCATCAAAGCCAGATCAGTCCCAACAACTTCTTCAGGCGTATACCAGAAGAATTGAGAGATGAAGCCCTGGGTTATGAACATTTTGTCTGTGTTCACGGATGCGCTTCGATTAATGACAAAGAAACGGATCTTTTCGACGGACTACGATAACAAGAAAATCACGACATTCAATTATCTACAGCTGTCAAACTTATAAAGGTTGCCAGTCTGCCGCCCGGCGCCTTCGTTTTTTATTATTTTGTTAATTTTTCAAAAATTCTTTAATGACTGGCGCCGAAATACAGGGCTTCGAACTCTTTCATCAGTGATCGCAATTTGGGAATGTTTGCAAGATCGGTTGTCTGCTTTGCTTTCATGGCATAAATCAGCATTTGATGGAGCAGACTCAAATGCTTTTGATATTTGTTTACGTCAGGCTTGATGCGCTGTGTCATAAAGTATTGCGTAACTATATTCTGGATCTTGTCCGCGTGCGCCTCCTTGTTGGAAATCCAACGCACAAGTTGATTATAATTGACAGGACTCTGCCTGCTCAACTCCACAATCTTGTTCATTGACTTTTCAATGGTTGTTATGTGTTCAGCTATTAACTTCATACGTAAGCCATCATCATAAATTCCGCACGGAATCTCGCAATGAGCTGCAGCCGTGGCAGCGGCAAAAAAAATAATGAAGGCGGGTAATAAAAACACTATAAATCTTTTCTTCATAACTCATCTCCTTTTTTATTTGATGACAATAGAAGCTATCTCAAAATTAGTGTTTTGGCCTAAATCGCGGAGAAAAAAAATTTAACCCGCAGGAATATTGTCAATATTTCGAGGATTTAAATTTTCGTATGACATATGCCGCTTAAGCGTCAGCGAAGCGGCGCTCATATACCGTGGCAGTGTCTGCGAAGCGGGCGCTCATGAGT
>JAFDLS010000372.1 GCA_019306365.1 Deltaproteobacteria bacterium | reverse complement strand
CGCAGCTGGTGATGGCCCAATTCATGAGCCAGGATGACCTCCACTTCCGGGGCGGAAAAATCCTTTACCAGGTTGTCGGAAAGTATTACCCGTCTGGTTGGCCCCCATCCGACCAGAGCGGCGTTGACCGCGGCGGTTTTGGATGAAAGACCCCATTCATAGATACCCCGTACCCTGGCTCCGGTGCGCTCACAAAGCGCTGTCAGCCGGGCGGATAAATCATCATCGGCCAGCGGTTTGAACTTGTAAAAAATAGGCATAATCAGGACAGGGGCAAGTTGTGCCATGAGCACAAAAAAGAAGGCGAAAATCATACCGGTTGACAGCCACCACCACTTCCCTGTCACACGTATGAAAAAGTAAAGCGCCTCTATGGCCGCGCCGCCCAGAATCAGGCTTAAAAGAACACCTTTGATGTAATCCCAGACCCATGCCAGACCGGACTGTCGAAGCAGACCGAAGCGCCGCTCTATGACAAACCTGGAATATACTGCTAAAGGCAGGGTGATTATTTCAAACAGCGCGGTCAGAAATAAGAAATAGATTAAAACATTCCAGAAAGGACCGGACGCGACCCTTACCGCGATATCGCGCAGATTAAAGGTCCAGCCGGTCAAAAGGAGAATTAGGAGGAAGGCCAGCCCCAGGCCTATTTCCACATAACTAACCCGTCTTTTCAGCCGGTTATAAGCCTTGGCCTTTTGGTCCTGACCAATATTGTTGTTATTTTTTTGTTCTTCCACCGATCTTCTCATCCGTAACTGCCTTATATCAGATGGTGAGATAGAGGGCAAGGAGAGTATAGGGGTTCAACAGGTGTTGGTGAAGAATTTGTAATTTTAGCACATAACCATTACTTATGCGTATTGTGAATATTGTTTCTATAATAAAATCAAAATATTACCAAGACATATATCCACAACAATCTAGAATCAGGTTATTGCTGTTTATCTCTGGTTCCCAAGTTTTTGCCTGGAAGTCTTTTAACCCCTTGGAATTTCGACCTTCATAGAAAAGAATGCGGTGATACACTTATGTCGCGTTTCCAAGCTGGAGCTTGGGAACGAGTGGCAGTGTATTACTTAAATCTCCTCACTTGTTTCTCATTTACTACGTTGAAAACCTTTTAATCCATTGTCTTATTCAGCCTTTTTACAGCCAGTGCCGTCAGGGACAGGCCGATAACAGCCAGGGTGGCCATTTGCGGCCAGAGCACATCCAGCCCGACACCTTTAAGAAAAATCCCGCGGTAACGATTTGTATGATCCACGGCATATTGGCAATGGGAAAAATGAACCCGGAAAGAAGAAAAATGGGGAAAAAGAAGAAAAAACTTGTGAAAAGCGCCTGCTGTTGGGTTCGGCTGACCGTGGAAATAAGCAGACCCAGACCCAGCGCTGAAAGAAGAAAAATCAAAAGAGAGAAACGGGCACCCCGAACCAGAAAATTCCGATCGTGGTGATCAAGGTGACCTGAAACAAACCGATCAAGCTGAATGGGATAGTCTTGCCCAGAATAAACTCGGACGGGCGAATGGGTGTTACCATAATCTGCTCCATGGTACCGATTTCTTTCTCCCGTACAACGGCCATGCTGGTCAGAATCAGGGTAAGCATCAGGATAACCATAACAATGATTCCGGGTACATAGAAATTTACCGAAGAAAGCTCAGGGTTGTACCAAACGCGAACCCGAGGCTGGAGGATTCCGCTGACCCCGGCCGGAAGAATCTGAGCCATTATAGGATTTTGGGCCAGGCGATTCTCAAGTTGAGTTCGATTATAGCCTTCAATAATCTGTAAGGCATAGCTCTGGACCACGGAGGCGGTATTGGAGTCGGTCCCCGAGACAATAACCTGCACCTGAGCCGTGCGGCCGCTTTTCACCTGACTCGCCATGCCCGATTTTAAATGCAACGCGGCCTTGACCCGTCCCTGGTCAAGGAGCTTGCTCATTTCTTTGTCATTTGTAACCCGGGCCACAAAATTAAAGTAACTATTTGTAACCCGGGCCACAAAATTAAAGTAACTTGAAGAAGAAAAGGCTGATGCCAACTCACGGGAGATAAACGAGTTATCCTCGTCATAGATGGCGGTGGGTATATTCTTCAGATCAAGATTGGCCGCGTAACCAAAGACAATGAGCTGGAAAATGGGCGGAAAGATCAAGAGGAGGCGTATCCGTGGGTCGCGTAAAGTCTGCAAAAACTCTTTGAAGACCATCTGCTTGATTCTCATAAAAAAGAGGCGCATTACGCGATCCTTTTGCTGAATTTCTTTCGAGCCACGTTCAGGACTATAAATCCATAGATTATCAGAAACACGACCTGGGGCCAGAGCACGTTCAAGCCAACGCCTTTCAAAAAAAGACCTTTAGTGATTTCAATGAAGTAACGGGCCGGGATGATGTAGGTAATCACTTGAAGGACCACAGGCATGTTTTCAATGGGATAGATAAATCCG
>JAFDLS010000371.1 GCA_019306365.1 Deltaproteobacteria bacterium | reverse complement strand
ATATATCAGGCGAAAGGAATGGGCTGAACACTTCTCGCTTACACCGCTGCACCTGGCGGTCAAGCATCACCGTCTCGAAATGGTGAAGCTCCTCCTCGAAAAAGGAGCGGATCCCAATATTTCGGCCCACCCTACCACCGGTGAAACCCCTCTCAATATAGCCAGGCAAAAGGGTTACCTTAATATCGCCGAAGTCTTGAAGGCATATTGGGCGGTGCATTAAGTCTAAGAGAACCTCTTACACGCCAGCAATTTTCGCCAGGCCTCTTTACCAGGGCGTTACAAATACTCTGTTAGCAGCAAATAAATTGTCCGGTTTTAGTAGCAAGTAATATGTCCGCTTATCCAGTTGTCCCGGGAATCCTCGCCTCCGCTACGCCCTTGCAACGATTCCCAGGACTGAGCCGCGCAGCGGACCTATGCCGCGGCCTGTTTTTTCTTGTCAATTAAGTTCCCCTGAGCATCATATACTGCCAGCTTCCGTTAAATCAGGGAACACCATTCCTGTTTTAGAATTAATTGCACTTATTATTTGAATCAAACTATCCTCTTATATTTATAAAAAATAAAGACTAAAAAAATCGAAATTAAGGATGATTTTTCAACTCGTTCCCAGGCTCCAGCTTGGGGACGTAATCCCTAAGCCTGGATTCCCGCTTTCGCGGGAATGACAATGAAAGGTGCGGTTATGTTCCTGAAAACAGTTTTTCTTCTGATTCCAAGGGTTCGGTCTGGGAACTCTTTGAGTGGTTAACCCCGATCCGAGCAGTAATTTTGTTGAAATCGCGGAAGGTGAAAATTTAACCCGCAGGAATATTACTAATATTTCGAGGACTTAATTTTGAGCCTGACAAAGAGGTCAGCTAAAGGACGAAGTTTTGCAGAGGTCTCGATCCGTCATTCCCGCGAAAGCGGGAATCCAGTTGGATGAAAAAAGCGGCTGAAGGCGTGAAACCCTGTCAGCCGCAAATTATTAAAAGGAGTACTTCCGTAAATTGTAATTTAAGAGCGAGGGTTAAAGGTAACTACCCTTCCCGATTTTATCCGGTTAAAAGCCGCACTCGTCTCATTCCAAAACGTGAATGTTCTTTTCCCGGCACATGTCTTTGAGCGCCTTGGGCCAGACGGAGACGCTGACTTCTCCGAGGTGCGCTTTTTTAAGCAGGAGCATGATGGTGCGTGACTGCCCGATGCCGCCGCCGATACTGAGCGGGATGTCGTTATTCAAAAGGGCCTGGTGGTAAGGCATTTCAAGGAAATGCTGCTGGCCGGTGATCTCAAGCTGTTGTTGAAGCGTTTCGGCGTTCACGCGAATGCCCATGGACGTGAGTTCATGCCG
Source organism: Deltaproteobacteria bacterium (assembly GCA_019306365.1). GTDB lineage: Bacteria > Desulfobacterota > Desulfarculia > Adiutricales > JAFDHD01 > JAFDHD01. Next base: position 1,900 of record JAFDLS010000371.1, on the reverse strand, counting down.
CCGCTTTGTCACCGGATTCCACACCAGGATATCGCCGTTGAGGCCGTGTCTGGGTTTGCCTTCCCTGGACACGGTAGGCGTTATCCAGTCGTCGTAGTCCGCCGCCCGGAGTTCATGGGGGTAACCGTCCTGGAGCGTGTGACCGATTCCATAGATAAAGACCGCCGGATATTTCTTGACAAGTTCCGTCTCGCGCTGCTTGCGCGGCAGGTCCGGGTACATCTCGAGTATGTCTTCCGCGTGAATAAAGGTGAGTTTTTCAGGCATGTCGGGATATTTATCCGTTTTAAGCTGGGGAAACATCTCCTGAACGTGAGTCTCCGCTCCTTTGAGAACCTTCCAGAGCTTCTCGACCACTTCCGTCAGGTAGTTGAGATTGCGCTGCTCTTCGGTTATGGCGATCTCCCAATCCCATTGATCCACGTAGGCGCTGTGATCGTGATCGAGGAAGTAGTCCTTGCGCACCGCCCGCATGTCAGTGACCAGGCCCTCCCCGGTTTTCATGCCAAACTGCTTCAAGGCCATGCGTTTCCATTTGGTAGCGGCCTGCACCACCTGAGCCTCGACCGGGTTTTTGTCATAGTCGTTTGAGATGTGAAACTGGATCGGGGTGCGGGAACCGTCACGGTCCAGGAGATCGTTTACGCCGCTGTCAACGTCCACGATCAGAGGCACCGAGACCATCATCATGTTGAGTTCCTTACACAGATTTTCCTCGATGTAGTTCTTTGCCGCGAAGATGGCGCGCTGTGTTTCCTGCTAAATCCGCTTTTTTGTCTGCCATTTTGTTTGCTCCTAATAAGTATGGGTATAAGATGATCCGGAAGCCGGAACCATGTATATAAAATGCCGTTTCGCTTCGTTTTCAGGCATAAAGTGATCCTTGCAGGCTTGTGATTCAGCCGTTGATGGAATCTGAATATGATCTTCCCTGAAGACGCCAAAAACCAGGCGGCCTACTGGATAAAAATTATATTTCATAGAGTAATTGCCAGAATTAAGTTCCGTTTGATTACCAAGGTAAACCAAGGCTCTAACATCGGCTGCCATTATATAACAAATGGCAATTACATGATGTTTTGGCGTTTGTCGCAAAGCGGCTTGGGAGAATGGCCAGAACCATATCTCCTCCCGCCTCAAAGACAAACGGAACTTATTTATGACAAACGCTCTAAATACGCTGAACTACCGCGCGTGATAAAAAATGAGCAATTATTTTAAAAGATGGCCTGCGCCATCTTCAAGCTATCCATCCAGGCTTCAGGGCCTTTTAAATGCGCTGTATGTCAAAGCCGCTTCCAATAACATACGGAAGCGACCTTCGCCCTCACCGGCTAAAGGAATCCGAGGACCGCGTTTGGGACCGAATCCCAGGCAGAGCGCAGTTCCTCATACGGCGCTTCTTCTATAGCACACTTTTTTCCTAAAATCATGGTTTCCCTGCGATCACCATACACCGGCCAACCGCCAAGGCCGCCGCAGTTCGGATCCTGCATGTTCGCGGCCAGGGCGGCCGCCTCAGGCCCTGAACCAAAGAAGTTTTCAGCCAGGCCGTACGTTCCAAAGACAAAACCCAGTTCAAGCGCGTGGCAGGCCCCGAGAATGCCATTTAGGATAGGTGACTCCCAGTCAAAGGTATAGATATATGCGGGCAGTCCTCGACGGCCCCAGTGCCCGCAAAAGCGAATCGCCGGCATCCGATATACCCTGTCGGTTTGAATGGCCATGTAAAGTTCTTTGGGAGTTACTTCCTGCCCGTACTTTTCGCGGATAGTACGATACCGGCTCACCACGCCCGGGATATCCCAGGCGGAAATCGAGACGCCGCAAAGCTTCAGCAGTCTTTCCTCATCCAGATTCGCCACGACCGGATCCGCGCCGCTTATCAATTTCCACTCTT
>JAFDLS010000145.1 GCA_019306365.1 Deltaproteobacteria bacterium | reverse complement strand
TATGAACTCACCATCCCCTTTACCAGGCTCGATGAATCCACGGGGACACACGGCAAGACCAAGACTCGGATTCTCAGGGCTGCCGAACGCAAAGCCAGCTAGGGCCTTTTAAAAATAAACTTTCAGGATCTTTGGATCAGCGGCAATTTTTTGAACTGTTTTCACAAGGAAGGAGTGTTCCCTGGCGAGAACCCTCGCGGACAGGGTTTCAACGGTATCATCCTTCAAGACCGGAAGGCGGCATTGAGCCACGATAGGGCCTGTATCGTAATCCTGATCAACGATATGAATTGTAACGCCGGTTTCATTGCTTTGTGAAACGTTTTTTCAGGTAGTACGCGCGGTCGGCAGGGTCCTCCAGGGATTTAACCGCTTTATTGTCCATTCTTTTCATCCAGGCAATAGTAGCCTTGAAACCGATCCAGCGGAGCCACCTTGCATTCATAATTATTCCACCTCTGTACCACGGGGTTTTGTAGTCTTTGAAAAAAAGTTCCTTGAGGCGGTCTTCATTGTTAAAGTAGACATCACGTATAAGGCTCCCTGAATAGTTTGCGCCCGCCACTCCGTGACCAGAGTAACCCATCGAATAAATAATATTCCCATAGTCACCCATGCGGCCGAATGAGGGGATCCATTCCATGTTCATGAATACCGGCCCGCCCCATTTGTGCGTAATCTTGATGCCTTCAAGCTGAGGGAAAAAGTGAATAAGGTCTTTAAATGCGACATCGAAGGCATAGGTGTCCTGGTCGTGTTCCAGATCGTCATTGTAGAAATAAAGCGCGTCGCCGCCTCCCATGGCGATACGGTTATCAGCGGTGAGGCGGAAGTAGTTAATCATAGATTGGGACGTTTCAATTCCCTCCCTGCCCTTCCATCCAATAGATTCGTATTGCGCGTCGGTGAGCGGCTCTGTGAGAACAATATAGGTAAAGACGGGAATAGCCAGCTTTGCGTATTTCCAATCTAATTTAGTGCTGAAAGCGTTCGTGGCCATAACCATGGTTTTTGCGGAAATCGAACCGCCAGCGGTACGGATTCTGACGGTTTCACCTTCATCGTAGCCATTAACCGAAACCCCTTCGAACACCTCGACACCCATGTCTTCTATGACCCTTTTCATCTCTCGGCAGAGTTTGGCAGGGTTGAGGATTGCACAGTGCTTGTCGTAGTGGGCCCCATAAAATGCATCAGTATTGAAACGTTTCCTTACTTCATCCCTGTCGAGGAATTCGCATTCACTCCCCAATTTTTTATATGTTTCCACATATTTTTGCATTTTCTTTATGTCGGCCGGATTGAGGGCTACTGTGATAAGACCGTTTTTCTCGTAATCACACTTTAGGCCGTATTCCCTCACCATGCTATCAACATGGTCCACGGCGTCCCTCATGTATTGATGAGCATTTCTAGCCGCCTCCAGACTCCCGGCGAAACGCAACAGTTCCATCGCGTTTTCAGCGAGAAGCGTCATGGAAAACCCTCCGTTTCTGCCGCTTGCGCCATAACCGATCACATCTCGCTCGAAGAGCCCGATTTTGAGGTCAGGGTCTTCCTTTTTTAAAAAGTAGGCTGCTGATAACCCGGTAAAACCACCCCCTATAATCGCCACATCCACATCGATATTTGACTCAAGAGAAGCATTGGGGGTGTAATCTTCGTCAAGCCAGAAACTCTTTTCCCTAAAGGTGTTTAGCTGCTCGTTCATAACTGCTTCCTTTCCTTTTGCAGATAAATATCCTGGAGGAATTCCAGAGGCAAAATACTTTACGCACGGTAATTGGACCGCCTTGTAATACCCTATGTAAGCGTATTACTGTCGCGAGAGCCAGCAATTCCAGCCGATAATTACTAACTTATTGATATTAAAAAGGGACGAGTTATAGATTATACAAATTAACTATTTTATCAAGATAAATTTCAGTGTTCGTTTAGGTCAAAAGCCATGGACAAAAGTTGCAAATTCAACTCGCGGTTTTTGGCGTTTTATTGGTCCTTATCTTGCACGGAAAGCGTCTTGATGCGGTCATAGACTTCCTTTAGCGGGAGGCCGGTCTCCTGGGCGATCCGACGGCAGACCTCATACTCAGGCACAAGCTCGGTTCGCCCTCCCCTGGTAACGGATTTGACCGCGATCTCACCCCATGGCGTCTCCAGGGTCTGGATATCCCTGGGCAGGGACCTGCGTTCTACAGGGTAAGTCTTGACGCCGAGGGTTGAGGATTCGGCCAGTACGATTTCAAGCAGGTTGTCAATGTCACCAGGGTTTCCCAGTAAAGAAAGTGTGACGCCGGGCCTGCCTTTTTTCATCTGGATCGAGGTTAGCCACACGTCCAGAGCGCCAGCCTCAAAAAGCCGGTTCATTATGTAAGGCAATATCTCAGGGTTCATGTCATCCAGGTTGGTTTCGGCCACGATGAGCCTGTTTCGGGCAGCTTCCTCGTCAGCCTGACCCAATACCAGCCGCATAAGGTTGGGCCGGTCCGGCAAATCCCGCGTACCGGCCCCATAGCCGGTTTTCATGATTGTCATTGCGGGCAGGGGTCCGAATCCTGCCGCGTGGTGGGTCAGGATCGCCGCCCCGGTTGGAGTAACCAGTTCCGCTTCGAGTGAGGTTCCATATGCCGGGATACCTTCGAGCAGGGCCAGGGTGGCCGGAGCGGGTAGAGGCAGACGGCCGTGAGCGGACCGCACCCATCCTGAACCAAGCGGGAGGGGAGAGGCGCACAGCTTTGAAATCCCATGATATTCCATCGCGATACACGCGCCAACCACATCAATAATTGAGTCCACGGAACCGACTTCATGAAAAAGGACCTCAGCCGGGTCAACGCCGTGGATCCGGCCTTCAACCCGGGCCAGACGGTCGAAAATTGCCAGAGCGCCGGTCTTTACTCCTGTTGAGAGGCCGCCCCCGGTAATAATGGATTGGATATCCTTGTGTGCGCGGTGAATGTGTTCTTTTGTTTCGATATGAACCTGAAAGCGGCGGGCGGTCAGGCCTTGTTTCAATTCTGTCCAGGCTTCAAGGCGATAACCGGAAAGATCGATTTTTGCCAGTTCTCGTTCCAGTGTTTCCAGAGGCAGTCCCAGATCCAGACAGGCCGCCAGAAACATGTCGCCGCTGACTCCGGCTGAACAGTCCGCAAAAGCGATGGTCGTCATGAATTTTCCTTTTGTATGCGCCGGAATATCAGGCCGCGGCCTTGGGTTTTCGAGTTCTTTTCCTGGAACTCTTGGCCCCGGACTCCTTTTTAACCGGGGCCGGAAATACCAAATCCAGAAACTGGTCCACATCCTTGACCATATGAAACTTGAGCTTACGCTTGATCTTAGCTGGGAGCTCGGCCAGATCTTTCCGGTTTTGCTCAGGAATAATAATCCGTTTAATGTAGTCCGTCCGGTGAGCGGCCAGGGATTTTTCCTTCAGCCCGCCGATAGGCAGGATTTTGCCCCGCAGGGTGATTTCACCGGTCATGGCCGTGTCATTAGGCACCGGCATTTTAGTCAGGGCTGAAATCAGGGCGGCCGTCATGGTTACTCCAGCCGAAGGTCCGTCTTTTGGGATAGCCCCGGCTGGCACGTGGACGTGAATATCCAGGTTTTCATAAAATTCGGGGTCAAGCTTAAGCTTCTTCGCCCGTGAGCGTGCCAGGCTTAAGGCGGCCTGGGCGCTTTCTTTCATAACCTCTCCGAGTTGACCCGTTAAAGTTAGGTTCCCTTTCCCAGGCATGGTGGTAACCTCGATATAAAGCAGCTCACCGCCAGCTTGAGTCCAGGCCATGCCCGTAGCCACTCCGGTTTCGCCTTTTTCCTGGCCTGGTTCAGGCAGAAATTCGGGCACCCCCAGATATCGGTGCAGGTTGGTCCCCGTGATCTTAAACGGGCCCCGTTCACCCTCGGCAATCCGTCTGGCCACCTTTCGGCAGATAGACCCCAGACGGCGTTCCAGGTTACGCAGCCCGGCCTCCTCTGTATACTGATTGATGATTTTAACAAGGGCTCCGTCTGAAAGGAGGAGGTGCTTCTTGTTCAGACCGTTTTCTGTTAGCTGACGAGGTAAAAGATAGTTCTGGGCGATAGCCAGCTTTTCATCTTCGGTATACCCGGACAGCTGGATTTTTTCCATTCGGTCTTCAAGGGCGGGCGGGACAGGATCGATCACGTTGGCCGTGGTTATAAACATGACCTTGGACAGATCAAAGGGAAGGTTGAGATAATGGTCGGAGAATGAGTCGTTTTGTTCCGGGTCCAATACCTCCAGAAGGGCCGCCGAAGGGTCGCCGCGGAAGTCATTCCCGATCTTGTCAACCTCATCGAGCATAAAGATCGGATTATTGGTTCCGACGTTTTTTAAACCTTGAATGATTCGTCCGGGCATGGCCCCGATATAGGTACGGCGATGGCCGCGAATTTCAGCCTCGTCACGCATTCCGCCCAGGGAAAGACGTGTGAACTTGCGGCCCATGGATCGAGCGATAGACTGACCCAGCGAAGTTTTTCCCACTCCGGGGGGACCGATAAAGCAAAGGATGGGGCCCTTCATCTTTTTATTGAGCTTGCGAACGGCCAGGTATTCCAGAATGCGGTCCTTGACTTTTTCGAGACCGTAATGGTCTTCATCAAGGATTTCTTTTGCTTTAATTATATCCAGCTTGTCCCGGGTGCTCTTTGACCAGGGAACTTCGACCAGCCAGTCCAGGTAGGTTCGAACGATTGAGGCCTCTGCCGAGTCCCGGTGCATCTGCTCCATCCGGCTCAATTGTTTCAGCGCTTCCTTCTTCGCCTCTTCAGGCATTTTGGCCTGGGCGATCTTGTTACGGTATTCAATGACCTCTTCCATCCGGTCGTCGGTGTCGCCCAGTTCACGTTTGATAGCCCGAATTTGTTCCCGCAAGTAGTACTCACGCTGAGACTGGCTCATCTCCTCCTGGGCCTCGGACTGGATCTTGGCCTGCATGGTCGAGACCTCGAGTTCTTTCCTGAGCAGACCATTGACGCGGTTTAACCTTTCAATGGGATCTATAATCTCCAGGATTCCCTGAGCGGCTTCGACCTTGAGCCGCAAATTGGAGGCAATCAGGTCGGCTAACCGGCCGGCCGATTCGACATTATTAAGGATCGACTCGACTTCGGAAGATAAAAGACCCTTGAGGGACAGAATTTGTTCGCTTTGTTCACGAACATTGCGCATCAAGGCCTCGACCTCGAGGGTCATTTTGGGTTCCGCCTTCTCTGGCAGTCTTTGTATGCTGACCTTGGAAAAGGGTTCGGTCTGAATATACTTTTTAACCCTGGCTCTGGTGAGTCCCTGAATCAGGACCTTGAGTCTGTTGTCTGGCAGCTTGAGCACCCGCATGATCATACCCACGGTCCCAACTTCATAAATATCACTTGGAGTGGGTTCGTTTAGCGCCTGGTCCTTCTGGGTAGCCAGCATGAGCAGACGATTTTTAGTCATGGCCTCCTCAACAGCAAGGATGGAGGTTTCCCGCCCGATAAAAAGAGGCAGGATCATGTTGGAAAAAATTACAACGTCCCGGGCAGCCAGAAGAGGCAGTTCTTCGGGGATTACGAGGTCGCCGCTTTCATTGACGTCTTTTTTTAGGTCGGTTTTTTGTTTAATCATATACCTGTTATCTCAATAAAAAATTCTGATAAGAAAATTCATTTAAGGCAAGAGGCGATAAGGGGGCGGCCCGCGGCCTTGACAGATATCTCTTTCATCTTGCCATTTCTACCTATCCATGATACAACATTCTTAAATTATTTTCAATTTTCTGAGGGCCTCTAAATGACGTATAAGGACGATTCGGAAGGCCAAAGGCCGCTGAAACGTTTGTTTTCTGGAATCGGACTCAAGCTTTTTTTAATCATATTTTTATCAGCCGCGGCCCTGTCTTTTATTATACTGGGGCTCCTTCGGCCGGAGCAAACCTCGAACCTCGCCCAAAAACCCAATCAAAACAAAATTTCCAAGCCGATTATTTTGATGCCAGGCCAGTTTGAGGTCAAGACGGCTAAGACACGAACGAGCGTCTCTGTTTCTCAGCCCGGTCAGCCTTCCGCCCTGAAAGATGAGGTTAAACCGGCGCCGGAAACAAAACCTTTGCCGGTCCTGAAAGAAACAGGCCTGACAACCACCGTATCCACCAGCACGACCACCACTTCCATACCGACTACGACCGAGCCTACCATTACACTGGCTCCAGGGGAAGCGGTAAAAGTCACGGCTAAGAAATTTAACCTTCCCCCCCCCAAATGGCAGGAAATGGATAAGAACTGGGATAAGGTTAAACCTGTGGAAGCGCCTAAACTGGATAGTTCCAACCTGAAAGGGGCGGGCTGGAAGCAGTTAAACCTCGGACAGACGGAAAGGGTACGCATGGGAGCGGAGGCTGAAACACCTTCGGTGGCCGCTGTTCGAGCCAAGACAATAAAGAAACCTCAAAAACCAGCGGTAAAAAAGACCAGGATTGCCTCTTCAAAGAAACCCGTCAAACCGGTTGCGAGAAAAGCCGTTTCCAAACCAAAACCAAAAACCGGTCCGACGCTGGCTATCTTTAATGAAAGCGGAAAAGCGGGCATGGGCCAGGTTTATAGAGACGTCTTGAAAGAGATGGGTTATCCAGTAACGCTGGTTAAGGACAAACCTCGAAAAGCAGGTATAACGACCATCTACTACAAACCAGGCGCTAAGACTCGGGCTTATCGCCTTAATGATCGCATTCCAGAGCAAAAAAG
>JAFDLS010000144.1 GCA_019306365.1 Deltaproteobacteria bacterium | reverse complement strand
TCAGCACACCGCCTTAACCAGCCAACCTGGCTCGGAGACGAAAATAACCGGTCTAAAAAAAAGGAACATTTTATGAACGGAGAGCTTGGCACTTGACACACGCGATTAGATAACACGCGATTAGATAACCTCTGCAAAACCAGTAATTTTGTTGAAATCGCGGAAGGTGAAAATTTAACCCGCAGGAATATTACCAATATTTCGAGGACTTAATTTTGAGACTGACATATGCCGCTGCAGCGTTAGCGAAGCGGGGTTCAAGAAGTCAGCTAAAGGACGAAGTTTTGCAGAGGTCTCGGAACAGGAATTGCGTTACGTGGCGGCAGGCTGCTCCTCGATTTCTGACTGGTTGAAGTTAAATAAAGAATCAATTTTTTCAACAAACCTGGCGTAGAGGGCTATTTGAACTTCCTTCCATCGGCGCGGAAATTCGTTATCGACGAAACCCTGTTCAAGAGCCATTTCCTGAAGGCGACGGATGATAAGATGCCCTCTAACCCTTTGCGTACAGGCATTGGTGCATTTCTCGCAGGCGAGACAGAGCCAGATCGACGGGGAATCAAGAATATCACCTTTCATAGATAAATTCGCCATTCGGAGAATTCGCAAGGGGTCAAATATTTTTCGATCATAGAAAACCGGACAAACACTACTGCAGCCGCCGCAGGTGAAGCAAACTGACGCGTTTGTGGGGTCACCCAAATAATTATCAGCCGCTTCTTTAAATTCCTTGGAATCGGCGGCGAGAGCTTCAAATGACACCGCCTCTTCCGCCGTGTTTACTGGAGCTTCAAATAACTCCTGCCACCTGACCCCGTTTAGAACAAAATTTCGATCCTGCAGGCAGTTTGAGGCCAAACGCCAGCGTATTCGATGCAGTTCAAAACAAAGGGTTTTATACTTCCTAAAGGTTTCTTCAGACACAATCTGACGACACCTGGCCTCCCATTGAAGAGAGCTTATCAGGTTAGCGGGCTTGACAGTCATAGGACAGATTTGACTGCAGCGATTACATCCCAGGCAGTACCAGATTTCAGGCAGGCTAACCAATTCATCCAAAAGGCCCAGATTCGCCATCCAGACAATTGACCGAGGTGATAACCGGTTGGTGGCGATATTAACCGGACACTCACAAACGCAGGAACTGCAGGTGTAGCAAAGGTTAATATCTGTTTCACCCAATCCCATAATAGTTTCACGGAGTTCCGGGCGCGGCCTTACAATTTCCATCATGGTTTTCCCTTATGATTAAAAAGAGGTTTCTTTAAAGGCTTGTAACTTATTGGCCCCATTTGTTCATTTACGTTCTTCTTGGCAGTTCCAATATTTTATACCTAAACCGCACGGAGTCTCACGGCCTGGTGTTCTTTATTAGCAATTTTGGCTGTTTCAGGAAGTACCTTGGGCATACTTATTTTAAAACTTGAACCCTGGCCTAAAGTGGAATCGACCTTGATTGAACCGCCATGCTGCTGGATTATCTGGTTTGAAATAAAAAGACCAAGCCCTGTGCCCTTGTTTCCTTTTGATGAGAAGAAAAGGGTAAATATATTTTCCCTTGTCTCTTGATCCATCCCCAATCCATTGTCATTTACTTCGAAAATGATATTTTTTTCATCCTGTTTTAAACTGAAAATGATTTTATGTTTTATATTGGTTTTGTCTTCCAGACAGGCATCCACAGCGTTTTCCATAATATTGATCAGAGCTGAGTGGACAACGCCGGTGTCTATCTCGAATTCCCCGGCTGATGTATCGAAATCGCAAAAAAATTCAATATCATTATCCTGGATTTTCTGTTTCGCGGCAAAGGCCACCTCACCCGCGAAACTCAACGCATCGACCTTTACCCACTCAAGGTCTCTCTCCTTGGCATAATAAAGCAGGTTTATAACCAGGTTCCTTATGCGGCTAACCATGAGCCTGACCACTTCCCATCCCTCTTTTATTTGATCCTGATTTTCCTTGGCAAAACCGGCATCGACTCTGTACATCCCGCCGTCCAGGGCCGTCAGCAGTCCCTTTAATCCATGTGAGATGGAGCCGATCAACAGACCTAAAGACGATAAGTGATCCTGCAATTTTCTTATCTGTGTTATATTGGTGGACATCTCCATGACCTGCGCGATCTCTCCGTTGGCGTCATTTATAGGCGCGGTCCAAATAAGAACATTATTCTGTTCTCCGTTTTTAGATGTCACGACCGTTTCATAAGTTTGAGATTTTCCTTCCGTGAAAGTTTTTTCAACAGGACAGTCAGAACATGGTTCGGTCCTGTGCTTGTATATTTCATAACAGAACGATCCGATGTCATCTCCGAAATCTTCCTTGAAGCGTCTGTTGGTTTCGGCAAGGCGCAAATCTTTATCCTGAACGGATATATAGCAAGGCGCTTCATTAAAAAGCTGCTGATATTTGTGCTGGGTGACACGAAGTTCTGCCTGTAAACGTTTCACCTCGGTAATATCAACCGATATCTCGAGAACCAGGTTAACTTCCTGTTCCCTGTTTCTGATCGGGGCGGTATGTACAATTACCGGGATTTCCTTACCCTCTATATCTTTCACAATTTCCCTGCTTCGCTGCCCCGTCCCGGTCTTGAAAGTTCTACTTGCCGGGCAATCCAAATCACCTTCATTGTCTAAAATGTAAATCTCCCAACTCCGAATCCCGCCTTTGTCTCCCAGGCGTTCTCTGTAAAGCTGGTTGGTTGAAACGATCTCAAGGTCTCGATTATGTATCGCCACGAAACATGGCATCTCGTTAAAAAATTTAATGTCGTCATCTAGGGTTTCCACAATGCCTTTCATGGCGGAAGGCAGTCCTTCAATAACCTGTCCTATCGCAGCCAGCCTTTCAGAATTAACCAGTTTAGCAGCCTGCTCTTGGACCAGCTTTTCCAAATCCTGGGTATATGCCCTTATGGTTGCCCTCATGGCAAGCCGTTCATTGGCCCTCTGCAAAGCCACCTCAAGCATATCCACGTTGACAGGTTTGGTAACGAAATCGGTCGCTCTTGATTTCAAACTTCCAATAGCCAGGTCCATATCACCGTGGCCGGTAATCATTATGACTTCCGTATCGGGTCTTTCAGCCTTAATCGATCGAAGGAGATCAATACCGTCCATGCCCGGCATTTTTATATCAGTCAGCACAATTGGCGGTTTGAATTCTTGAAAAAGTCGAAGGGCTTCCTCGCCATCTTTGGCGGTCAGTACGTCGTAACCCAGGTCTTTAAGCGAGATCCCTAAAACGTTACGAATGCCCTCTTCGTCATCCACCAGTAAAATTGTATCGGCCATGATTGTTTACCCTTTAAGAGCTTTTACCAAAAATTGGATCTTCCTTTTAAGGTAAACGGCGTAACGAAGTTGTCCATCGTTTTCAAAACGGCTTTTAATGAAAAAGCGATCCAGACACAGCCCTTTTAAGCTGATGCTCCTTCACCTATGGTTCTTTGAACAATGGCCAGCAGTTCGTTCCGATCAAAAGGTTTACCAAGGTAATGCATTACCTTTTTACGTATCGGAAACTTCCTCTCCAGTCCGCTAATGACGATCACCGGGATATCCTTGATTTCCTCGCTCTTCTTAAGCCGTCGATGCATGATGGTTCCCCATCTTTCCGGCATGTCCAGATCAAGTGTTATCAAATCCGGTTTCTCGGTTTTCACTTTATCAAGTCCCTCCACGCCGTCAGTAGCGGAACAGGTTTCATAGCCATTGTCTTTGAAAAGCACCACAAGGTAATCGACGATGTTAGGATCGTCGTCAATGACTAAAATCTTTTTCGCCATGATTCACCTCCCTGTGTGGTTTAATGTTAAACGAAACACTAATCATATTGGCTGGTTGTTTTACTCTCATGAACGCATGCGCCTGGTGTCATTCAAGGCTATCAGTAAATTCCGCGGGAATACACCAGCTCAATATAAAATGCCTTCACTTCAGTGTGCCGCGCTCTGAACGGAAGAACCTTCAATTGTTTTAGCTTCAGGCTTTAATCGTCCAAGCGCCTTGGTTAATTCAATCAACACACCCAAACCGTCTTTGACCTCTCCCTTGCTGAACGCTGTCAGCACGCCGATTGGGCCGAGGCTCTTGCATGTGTCCAGTTCCAAATCAGCGGGGATTTCCAGCAGATGATTCAAAAAGTCGATCGTGTCGGTGTTTGACAATTTCTTGAGCATACCCAAAAGCGTAACAAAGGCGTCACCCATCTGTTCAACGTCTTCGGGAGAATAAGCGGCCGCGACTTTGGCCCGCACACCCAGCATGGCAGTATAGGTTCGAAAGACGCCCTGCTGTTCCAGGCTGTCAAGGTAATGAATTATTTGTGGTACCGTAGATTTGAGCAGAGGCTCCATAGTGGTGATTAAGTCAATCAGATTTTCGAGTTGCTGCAGGGCGTAGGTCAGGTTGCGCACGCTGCGAAGTCCTCTTTTAAGAAGCAGCATAAGATCTTCCAGCTGAAAGGCGGATTCCACGTCCCCCAACTCCCGGATCAAAACTTTGAAGGCGTCGTTCAGAAGAGGTGTCACGTCTTCTTTCAACTCGTTTAGACTGCGGGTCGACTCACTCACCGGAGCCAACTGGGCCTCGATGCGGTCAAGCCGCTCAAGAATTAACTCCTCGTTGGTCATGGCCACCTCCATATCCTAAGCCACGGCTTCTGCTGTGTTTATTTTTCCGGCCATGGTCATTTGCGGTTCCAGGGGGAAATCCAGCCCTTTCATCATCAAATTCCAATAGACCCATTTGAACATCATCTTGCCCCAGTAGTTAAGGTGGGTGTCCCCAAGCAAATCAAACGGACCGAAGCCAGGAAATGGGAATTTGCCTTCAAGAGGCTCCACCGTGTAGTTGAAATCGATAAGGCTTGCTTTCTCGAAACCGGTGACAATAAAGCAGGTGGAATGCCCGTCAGCGGTGGGTTTTGGTTCATAACCGTCAATCTCTCGAACCAGATTTTCCACTACCGTTTCAGATTGGTAATGCGCGACCGATCCCGCCTTGGAAGTAGGTACGTTGGTAGCGTCGCCAATGACGTAAATTCGATCATAATCTTTAGCTTGCAGTGTAAAATGGTCGGTGTTCATGTACCCGATAGGGTCACCTATCCCTGAGTCAATAATATACTGAGCGCCAAAATTAGGCGGAATGGAAACCAGCAGGTCATAAGGCACTTTGTTGCCCAAATGAGATTCGATTGTTTTCTCACCGGCATTGACCTGGGCAAGATCGAAGTTCGGGCTGATTTTGATATTCTTCTGTTCGCACAGCTTTCCCAGGGCTTTGGAGGACACCGGTTTGGTGAAAGCGCCGGCCAAAGGAGTGACCAGTTCAATTTCCACATTGTCCCGCACACCATTGACCCGGAAGAACCAATCAGCCATATAGATGAACTCCAATGGAGCAACCGGACACTTAAACGGCAGTTCGGCAATATTGAAAACAACCCGGCCGGATTCGAAGTATTTCATCTTCTTCTGCAGGGCCACCGCTCCCTCGATGGTGTAAAAGGTATGAACATTACCGCCCCAGTCATCCATCATGCCATCAATCTCCTCAGGCATTATGCGGCAACCGGTTGCAATAACCAGCCAGTCATAGCTAAGTTGACCCAACCTTGTCTTTACTGTTCTTTTCCCCGGGTCGACATTGACTACCTCATCAAGAACCAGGTCAACCCCAGGCATGATGAAATCACTCTTGGGCTTGGCGCAATCTCTGGCCGTGTAAATTCCAAATGGAACGAAAAGCCAGCCGGGCTGATAGTCATGCCGTGGATGCTTGTCAATGATCGTGATCCGCCAATCCGCTTCATCCAGTTCCTGCCTCAGCTTTGCTGCGATCATGGTACCGCCAGCGCCTGAACCTAAAATAACCACGTTTTTCATAAGAAGAATCCTCCCAAATGAAAATAGTTCTTGACGGACCCTCTTTATGTTAAAAAAACAGTTGGTCCTTCCCTCTTTGAAGCGGAGTTGATTTTTTAGTTTTCTGAGATTCTATTAGCTTATTGGTCCGTCAGGTGCCTTGTTTCCAGAATATTGACCAAATGGTCAAATGTTCGCTTCTGGGTCCATTGCCGTCGAGTAGTTTTGAGACAAAGAGTTCCTGTATCAGGATTTCCTGAGAGATGTACAATCCCCTTTTGTCTCAAACTCTTCCTCATACATCAATAAATCGATTAGAAACGTGGAGTTAAGCTTGTCGTACAAAGCAATGGTTGCTTCCTGCCAAGCTTTTCGAACGCAGCAATCACTGGACCTTTCGCACTTTAACGGGTCCTCTACGCACTCCACCAGTTCATCACCGCTCTCCAACAGCCTGACGATCTGACCTAAAGAAATATCTGCGGGATTTTTGGCCAGGATATGACCGCCTTTGGGGCCCCGGACACTTTCGACAAGCTTGGCTTTTTTTAACGGCCGGATTATCTGTTCGAGATATTTGACCGAAATATCTTGTCTTTTAGCGATGTCCCCAATGTTCACCGGTCCCTGGCCGTAATGCCGAGCGAGATCAAAGAGTAATCTTGCGCCGTAGCGGGTTTTTGTGGAGAGTTTCATTTGCCTAATCTAACTAATTCAATCTATATAAATTTAGTATATATTAATATAATCATATAATATCCCAAGGAAAACTTTTGTCAAGTAAAAAAAACTAAAAAAGATGAGGAATGCGAGGCATAAGGCGGATCGGAATTTTAATAATATCTAATCTCAAAGGGTTAAAAGTTAAGGAGTGAAAAAAATTGCGGGCGCCGAATGAAACTCCCCACAGCAAGGTGC
>JAFDLS010000143.1 GCA_019306365.1 Deltaproteobacteria bacterium | reverse complement strand
CCAGGTGACCGCCAGGTGAAACCAGTTTGGGCAGGACCTTTAGAGCGCCTTCCAGATTTTCCCAGATAAAAGACGCTCCCAACATGAGAACGGCGTCCCATGTACTCTTCGTTTTCTCAACAAATTGAGCCGCGTCATCGTTGATAAAGTCGCAAAGATGATACAACCCGGAGGCCTCGGCCCGGGACCACGCCTGACGGATGAACTCGGGCAGGATGTCTATGCCTAATAGTTCAACCTTATATATCAATACCAATGGCAGTGATACACCGGCCTTGCCGCAGGCAAGGTCGAGAACGCGCTGACCGGAACTGAGGTCCATCGAGCGTCCCAACTGGCGGATCGAATCGGGCAAAAGAGGGTTAATAATAACCTTGTCCCGTTGGAGTTCGACAAAATATGGCACAAGTTCGGGCTTGACGCCAAGGCGGTCTGCCAAATATTTATTTACCTCTTGTTCATTCATAATGGCACCTCTTTCAATAAAACATACCGGTAACATTCAAAAAGGGTGGTGTCAAGCCAGAGACATTCGCGACCGGCATTCTCCAATTGGTTTGGAATTGGTTACCTGGCAGCGGCATATGTCAGGCTCAAATTTAAGTCCTCGAAATATTAGTAATATTCCTGCGGGTTAAATTTTCGCCTTCCGCGATTTCAACAAAATTACTGGTTTTGCAGAGGTCTCTACCTGCCTTTTGAAACCATTTACTATACTTGAGTTTACCGTCAATTACAAAATCCGGAAATTTTTTCTAACCTTTTTTATAAATAACACGAATAGAATAACAGGGATTATAATTACACCGTCAAATTTTAAAATTCCATTTATTTAAGATTTGGACTCTGCGGTAATTATTTCAGATCTAATAAAATTTATAAAAATTAATTAGTTGTGGAAAAAAAATAAATTATAATTATAATGCGCTTTAAAGTATTTACTCTGACTGGCTTACCGCCAGCAGGCGGGAAAGCCGATTGTCTTAACAAACTAGAGCTATAAGCCGATTTTGATTTTGAAATCGGCGAGTTATAGTAATTGCCAGAATTATGTTCCGTTTGATTACCAAGATAAATCAAAACCCTTGCAGCGGCTGCCATGGTATAACAAATGGCAATTACATGATGTTTTGGCGTTTGTTGTAAGGCGGTTTAAGAGAATGGCCGAAACTAAACCTTCTCCTGCCCCAAGATCAAACGGAACATATTTATGACAAACGCTCCAGATGGTGGATTGGAATGTTCGTGAAAATTAGGTTTTTGATATTTTTTTTGGTTTTGATACCAGCATTTTTGCTAATTGGCCCCCTTCCAGCCCTGGCAAAGGAAAAGACCGCGAAACCCGTGTCGGTGCGAGTGGAGAAACCCGTTCCCGTTCAGGTCACGCAGGTCAAAAAACAGGTATTGCCCGTTGTGGTGGAGGCGGTTGGCCGACTCCACCCGAACCGCCAGGTCACTGTGACCGCTCAGTTACCTGGGATGATCGCCGGCTATAAGGCTGAACAGGGCGATTTGGTCAAGGCAGGTCAGCTGCTGATCACGATAGATCCGGTGGATTATGAGCTGGCTTATGAGGAGGCCAAGGCGAACCTGCTGGCTGTTCAAGCCGGGTTATATGCCGCGTCCAATGCCTTTGAGAGGGCAAAGAAACTCCTGCCGCGAAAGGTTATTTCAACCGACAATTTCGAAAAAGCGGAAGCCGAGTTCAAGTCGGCTCAGGCCCAGGAAATCAGGGCGAAGGTCGGGGTTAAGATTGCCCGGGAAAGACTGAAAAAAACACGTCTGACCGCGCCATTTTCCGGTTTGGTGGCCGCCCGTTACATTGAGGCCGGCCAGTTGATTAGCGTTGGTATGCCATTGATGAGCATAATGGATCTCAGTCGAGTGCGGGTTATGGTGTACCTGACCGAAAAGGATTACGTTCACCTCGATGCGGAAGACCCTGTAAAAGTCAGGGTTGAAGCCTATCCTACCCTTACATTTAATGGCAAGGTGGATCGTATCAGCATATCAGCCGATGCCGCCACCAACACCTTTGGAGCGGAGATTCTGATTGAGAACCTTGACCTGGTCCTGAAGGCGGGACTTTCCGCACGGGTATTCCTGACCACTCGAGTTTTAAATGGAGTAATTCTCATCCCGCAGAGCGCGGTATTATACCGGGAAAAAGGACCGGAAGTCTATGTTCTGGATTCGAATCTGCAAGCTCAAAAAAGAAACGTCAAACTTGGGCTGACGAGGGGTGACCGTGTCCAGGTTATTGAAGGCCTAACCTCCGGCGAAAAGCTGGTTGTGAAGGGACAAAATTACCTTAAGCCCGGGGTCAAGGCCTCTGTGCGCGATTAGAGGTTGGATTAGATTCAATGAACATCTTTCGCTTTATCTTACGGTATGGTCGGATCTTTACTCTGCTGGCGGTCGTTCTTCCTGTCGTGGCCGGTATTGTGGCTTACCAGAACCTGCCCAAGGAGGGTAACCCGGAAATTACCGTTCCGGTAATTATTGTGATTACCCCTTATGTCGGAGCCTCCCCCAACGAGGTTGAAAGCCTCGTAACGACCCCCATTGAAGAAGAGATTGGGAACATTTCCGACATCAAAGAGTTGAGTTCTTACTCATCTTCCGGTGTATCTGTGGTTGTGGTCGAGTTCGATGTTGATACGGACATGGAAGAGATGCTCCAAAAAGTTCGGGACAAAGTGAATCGGACCCGAAAATTTCTACCGGATGGGATAGAAGAGCCGGAAATCGAAGAAATTAATATTTCCGAGATACCTATTATGATTGTCTCCTTAGTCGGGGACATGGATCCTATAAGGCTGAAGCGTCTGGCCGAGGATGTAGCGGATGAATTGAAGTTTTTACCCGAGGTTTTGGAAACGGATGTGGCCGGCGGTTTGAGCCGTGAGATACAGGTTTACTTGGATCCGGACCGCTTGAGCCAGTATGGCTTGACCATTCTCGACGTGGCGCGAGCCATCAGTACTTCCGATATCTCTATCCCTGGCGGAGAGGTCACCATTTCAGATCGTAAATTTACACTGCGAACGCTCACCGAGGTGAAACAGGTTTCAGATTACGCCAATATCCCCTTGATCGAGCGAGGTGACCGCGTTGTTTTTCTGGGTGACGTGGCTGAGATTGTTGACGGGCACGAGGAGGACATTACCTATTCCCGGGTTCAGGGTCAATCCTCGGTCTCTATCGCGGTCAAGAAAAGACCCGGCGCCAACATTCTCGAAACCGCGCAAAAAATTCGTGATAGGCTCACGGAGCTGGAAAAGACATTTCCGGTTGGAATTCATTCGGTTGTAACCGCGGATCAGTCGAAATATATCAAACAGAGCTTCAATGCTATGACCAATTCGGCCTTGTCAGGATTATTTGTGGTTATCTGCGTGCTCTATTTCGCTCTGGGATTTCGCAACTCGATCATCGCTTCCCTTGCCATTCCGCTTTCACTGCTGATTACTTTCATCCTGCTGAACCTGTTCGGTCTGAGCAACAACGATATGGTTCGATTTTCTCTGGTCCTGTGCATCGGGCTGCTTGTGGACAACGCCATTATCGTCGTAGAAAGCGCCTACTATCATTATCAACTCGGGAAAGATCGTTTAACAGCAGTCATAGACGGGGTTTCTGAGATCGCTCTGCCTGTCATTTCCGCTACCCTGACAACAGTGGCCGCCTTCCTGCCCATGCTGCTCATGAGCGGGATGATGGGTAAGTTTATGGGCTTCATGCCCAAGACGGTGGCCATTGCCTTATTTTCCTCCTTGATTGTTGCCCTCGTTTCCAATCCGCTTATCCTTTCCCGCTTTATGAAACGGACGGTGAAAAAAGGGAGGATCGTCAGACCGGAAGAAGATCTGAAACGCTTGAAGGCCCTTTATGTTCGTTTTGTCGTCCTGGCCTTGAACCACCGCCTGGCGGTTATTTGTGTCATGCTTTTTGGTTTGATCGGTGTGGCCGGCGTTTTTGGTCTCAAGATCATTAAGATTGAGATGTTTCCCGAAGCCGATTTTGACTACATTTATATAACCGTTGATACTCCGCCTGGAACAGGGGTCGACGTAACCGATGCTATTGCCCAGCAGGTGGAGAGGGTCGTGAATGATCATGTTCCAGAGGTGGTGCGCGTCGTGTCCTCGATTGGATACAGAGGGCAAAGCGCTTATGAAGTCTCTATTGGGGGAACGCAGTCCAATTATGCCGAGATTACGGTTGAGCTACTGGACAGCAAGGAGTTTAAAAGGGCTTCGGATAAAGAAATCAAACAGCGTATCAGGCCTATGCTGGACCCTATTCCAGGGGCCGATATTCGTTTTAGGGCATTGCAATGGGGGCCGCCGACGGGCAGCCCGATTAATCTTAAGATCTATGGCAATAACTTGAACACACTCAAGCGGATCAGCTCTGATGTGAAAGAAATACTGGCTGAAATTCCTGGTGCGGTAGAGATTAAAGATGACTTTACCAACGCCGCCCCTGAGTTAATAGTGGAAGTTGATCGCGCGGCGGCCGCAGCGCTGGCCGTCCCCCTTTCCGCCGTGTCTCAAAGCTTAAGGGGCGCCACAGCCGGTCTTAAAGTGAAAGAGTTCCGGGATGAAGATGATATTTCTAAAAAATACGATCTTAAGGTCAATTTCTCACCAGAGTCGAGATCAAGCGTTGAGATGCTTGAAAAAATCCAGGTTCGTTCCCTGACAGGAAGACTGGTGCCGCTGTCCAATTTTACCAAAGTCACTCAGGGACCCGGCATTAATGTCCTCCGGCATATTGACCGCAAGCGGGTCATAAACATCAACGCGCAAAACCGGGACCGTCCGGCGGTGGAGATCACCAAGGACCTTCAAGACAGGTTGGAAAACTACAGCCTGCCTGCGGGATACTCTTTCTCTTACGCCGGTGATATTATGGAAACCCAGGAATCGTTCGATAGCCTCAAACTGGCTTACATAATAGCCTTCATAATTATCCTGACGATCTTGGTGGCCCAGTTTAATTCTTTTTTTCAGCCTTTTGCCATTATGGTCGCTCTGCCTCTTTCCGTGGTCGGTGCGGTTGTCGGACTCCTGATAACCGGAAACAACTTTTCAATTCTAAGTTTTATCGGTCTGGTCGGCTTGACCGGGATTGTGGTCAATGACTCCATCATTTTGGTTGACCGTATCAACCGTATGCGCCGGGAGGGTCAAAATGTCTATGAGGCTATCATTTCCGCTGGCCAGCATCGTTTGCGCCCCATTATCTCGACGACCCTGACCACCATGGGCGGGCTGTCCACTTTGACTATTACAGACAAAATGTGGGAGGGCCTTGGTGTGGTCATTATTTTCGGCATAGCCTTTGCCACCCTTCTGACCCTGGTAGTGGTTCCGGTCATGTACACCTTGTTCGATGGTTTCAGCTATCATGTTTCTTCGGCCTTGAGAGGACCGCGCTGGAAAGAAACGCCCGGGGGTCGCAGTTTCTTCCTGTCAAGAAACCGGTGGGCAAGAACAAAGGCAGCTTTTCTTATCTTTCTTCAGGTAGGGGTTCTGGCGGGAGGGGTCTATTACGCCTTCCCCTGGTTTGTCGGGCAATACCAAGCCCAGGTCATACAAGCCCCGACCCTGCTTAAAACGGTACTCGAGGCCGGGGTCGTTTACTTCACCTTCATCCTGGAAGCCGGTGGCCTCCTTTTAGTCCTCTTTATACCGACCTGGGTCGGTCTGCTCTACCTCATGTGGCTAAGAAGCAGCGAAGGATATTACATCGATGTTGCGCCTGAAGGAATGACTGTGGCATCTCCATTGGAAAAGCTGTTCGTGCCTCGTGATCAAATAAAAAAGGTAAAATACTCTCATGTCACCGGTCGCCTGATTGTCAAGGCTGGGCCGCGCCGGCTAAGGTTCAGAGACGTGGTCGAGGATCGCCGCGAGCCAGTGAAAGTTCCTCTTTTATCCTGGCTAAACTCGCCCAGACCGGCTCGTCGTCAGATTCGTGACGGAATGAAGAATCTGCGTCTGGCACTGCAAGAGATCACATCTGACAGGCTGTCCGATGAGACGGTTGGTTGAAAATGAGGGCATGACTGATAACCAGGTTTTTCTCTCACGTAATCAGAGCGTTTGCCATAAATGTGTTCCGTTTAGCCTCGGGATTGGAGAAGATTTAGTTTCGGTCAGTTTCGTAAACTACCTTATGACAAACCCTAAAACATCATGTAATTGCCGCCTGTTACATCATGTCAGCCGCTGTTAAAGGCTTGATTTGGCTTAGTAACCAAACGGAAAATAATTCTGGCAATCACTATAAATTTATCTAAAACGCCCCAAGGTCAAACAGCCTGTTTGGCCTTGGGGCGCTGTAACGCCAAGAGATGGGAACGAAATACTGGGTGAACCGGATACAGGGGGTTTTAGAAAGCTTGTAAGATTATTTCATTCGCCCGGGGTGATGGCCAAAAGTTGGTTCTAACTCACCTGACTTTAACCGGTCTGGTTATCCAGGCCGCGACCACACCCGCCCCAAACCCGAAGAAATGACCGGACCAGCTGATACCCGGCTTGTGAATGAGCAGGGTCACCAGCAGCCCCCCGTATAAAAGGAAGACCAGCGCCGAAAAGACCAGAGCCTTCCACTCCCTTCTAAAAATACCCGTAAAGAGCAGAAACCCGAGCAGCCCGAAGATGATTCCGCTGGCGCCGATGTGAATGGTATGAGGGCTCGCGAAGAGCCAGACCGCGCCGCCGCCAAGAATGATGATGATAATAAGCGCCAGGGCTGTTCGTTTCTTATCCAGAGAGAGTGAAAGAAACAGCAGAAAGAAAAAGGCAAAGCTGTTGGCGATAAGGTGCTGAATGTTCGCGTGCAAAAAAGGCCAGAACACGATCCCGATCAGGCCGTCCATTTGACGCGGGCGTATGCCGTACAGCCTTATATCCACGGGGATGAAGTAGTTCGCGAAAAAGATGATCCACAAAGCGGCCGCGGCCATGAAGGCTGTCTGGAGGTTTCGGCTGAAGGTCATGTGTCCTTATCAGGCGGTCTTTAAATTTCTTCTAGAAACCGATTTTACGCCTGGGGCGGCGCGGCTGAATACGGTCTGCCAAGCCTCGTTCGAGCTCGATGACGGAATTGTCCCCGGCCTTCAGGTGTTTTTTCAAGTAATCAACCGCGTCATAGCCTTTGATCAGGTCGCCGCAGGTGAAGATGTCCAGAGCGGCGTAACCTAATTCGGGCCAGGTGTGGATGGAGAAATGCGATTCAGCCACCACCACGATGCCGCTGACCCCGTCAGGCGGGAAGTGGTGAAAAAAAGGCTGGATAATGGTCGCGCCGGAAAGCCTGACCGCTTCCAGCAGATGCCTTTCCATGGCCTGGATATCGCTGATAACGGTTCTGTCACAGCCGTAGAGTTCTACAATCAGATGTTTGCCTAACCCT
>JAFDLS010000370.1 GCA_019306365.1 Deltaproteobacteria bacterium | reverse complement strand
GGTTTCCACGGATTACCGATATTGGGGAACGATCCGATTAACAGGTCGCCGATAAAGGCCGTTTTTATTTCTGGAATCCAGACCCAGCAGACATCGTCTGTTTCGCCGCGCGCCGTATGAAGTTCAAAGGTCATCCCGCCCAGCTTGAAGGTCATTTCGCCCAGAAAGGTTTTTGTGGGGTAAACCCAATTGAAGGTTTTTCTGGGAACAGCCTTGTAGTTGAACTGCTGGCCTCCGATCCGGGCGCGATGCTCGGCCTGAAATTTATATTTATCCAGTCTGTCCGGGAGATAGTAATTGGCTATAAATTCAGGATTATCCTCCTTAAAAGCGGCGCTCCCGCCCACATGGTCCCCGTGTCCATGAGTGTAAATTACGTATTTGACCTTCCCGTTGGCTGGCTGTATAAACATTTTCAATGGGATTTTCAAAACGAGGCGGCGTCGACCAGAGGGCTGACGCCCCCGCAGTCCCAATGATGGACAGGGAAAAAAGAGGGGTAATAACTCCTAAAATAAAAGCGAGCCTGATTTTTAAAAATGACATGTTTCTCCCCCAAATTACCGAACGTTTTTTTAAGCTTAAAATTCTGCCGATGATGCGGATTAGAACGCCGTTTATATTTTCAATATGAGCCTGATCAGGTCGCCTGCTCCTCCTCAATTTCAACCCTTGTGGATTCCAGAAAACGGCTGACCAGGTTGAACCAGCAGCAGCAAAGTATGAGTTCCGTGGCCTGGAGTATCTGAGCTAAAGCCTCGTCGCTTAACCGCACATTGAGGGTGATCTCGTCGGCCACCCGGCAGAGCAGGTTGCCTTCCTCGTCAAGGGTTTCGACCGGTCCCTCGCAGGCGATTTTTTCAATTTCCTCATCGGTAACGCCAACCCTCTTGCCAACGGCAACGTGATGATGCCACTCGTAGGAAGCCCTGGTTACGTGGGCCACGCGCAAAACGGCTATCTCTCGTTTGCGCGGATCGAATTCACTTTTCTGAAGGATCGAACCGCCCATCCTGTTAAACGCTTTGGCGCTGGCCGGCGCGTTGCACAACATACGGAACAGGTTAAGCGGGGGCAGAGAATCCATGTATTCTTTCAGTTTTGGGGACAGGTCTTCGTCCTTTGGCATGGGGATTCGGATCGTCATATCAAATTCCTTTACTTCTGTCAGGTTTTATACCGGCTGGGTTGTCTCTTATCAATGCTGAGCGAAAAAGGCTCGGTTGAGAAAAAATCCCCGGCTGATATCAACTTTATCAACTAGATTGGGAGACAATTTACCAACTAAAAAGGTATCGGTCAAGCGAGGTGAGAGCTTTTATGGACGGCGGGGGCTGGCCCGTCCAGTGATGAAAATAAAATATCCCGACGCAGGCGACAGGGTAGTTTCTCCAGGCGACGCGCTCCAAAAGCGCCTGCTGAGACAAACAACTTGAGACCTCTGCAAACTTCGTCCTTTAGCTGGCATCAGCGAAGCGGCGCTCATGAGTTAGGGTAAACAAACTTTTTAAGATGGCTTCATGTTCAGGTTGACAGGTAATTGAACCTGTGCTTTAATTTATTTGTGGGCGCCCCGTAAGGGCTTTAAAAGGGAAGACGGTGTAAATCCGTCGTGGACCCGCCGCTGTAACCGAGAACGAACGCCGCATGAAGCCACTGCCTCAAAAAAGGCGGGAAGGCGCGGCAAGTAGGATGATCCGGAAACCAGAAGACCTGCCCACGCGGACGTGAAAGGCCTTGACCCTCGCGGACCAGGGTATCAAAGGCTGACGTTACCGAGGATGAAAAACGGCATCCCCGGGCTGAATTTATTGGCCCGGGGATTTTTATTAGGTTCAAAGACTATAAGGAGGTGATTCAGGCCTAGTTAATTTTAAAGCGAACATTAAGGTAAAAAAAATCAATGTTTATAAACCAGCGATCCGAATCAAGGGAAGGGAGTGAAAATCTTCCGCCGCCCCGCGACTGTAATCAGGACGAACGCCGCATGAAGCCACTGCCTCAAAAAAGGCGGGAAGGCGCGGTAAGTAGGGTGAATGAGAGCCAGGAAATCTGTTCGGACGCGTTAATAATCCAGTTTTCCCCGAGGGGGGAGGAAGGAAAAATAAAAAATGAAAAAAATCGTTTCCATCCTGTTGGCCGCCTCGTTGTTTGCCATACCCGGTATCGCGACAGCCAACGACTC
>JAFDLS010000142.1 GCA_019306365.1 Deltaproteobacteria bacterium | reverse complement strand
GCCGGCGAGGCATGTTGAAGGCTCCTCTTTGGCACTATTAACCCTGTACAGGTATGGACATAAAGGCGCATATATATTAGCATAAAATAAGGGCTGTTGATATATAGAAAAACTTATTAAATCGTGAAGGAGAGTTTCTTTGCCGAGAAAAGATGATTTTATTAACGCTTTTAAGATCGCCGCCGCTGAGTTGAAAGATAGGGATCCCGCTGAGGTAAGCCGGCTGAGCGCAGTCAAATACGATGATGACAACAAGGAATTTTTGCTTGATTTTATAGGACGTCCACATGTTGTCCGGTTACCCGAGGTCATGGTTCAAAATCTGGAACCGGACCTGGAAGTACCCATACAGGAACAGGGGTTGATCCTACACTACCTGAACATGGCTGACGGGGAACCATTAACCCGGGAATACATCACCTATCGCGAAATACCTTCCGGGGAATTTTATTACCCGGCTTTTGTCAAACGCGCCGAAGCGCCGCTGACCTCCGTCTTTGGCAGCGATACGCAAAAGCTGATCAGCGCCGCGCGATCGCTGGGCGGGGAAATCGTCTCCGATATGGGTGACGCGGCGGTATCAATCCAGGCCTTTCCTCGAGTGGTGTTGACTCTGGTTCTTTGGGAAGGGGATGACGAGTTCGAACCGGCGGGGAAAATACTGTTTGACAGAAGTGTTAGTCACTACCTGTCCGTCGAGGACGTAGCCGTCCTTTCAGGAATGGTTGTTTACCGTTTAATGCGGTTTGCCTCATAGTAAATATTCGGGAGTTCTAAGATGAAGATAGCAGTTAGTGGTAAAGGCGGTGTGGGCAAGACGACCCTGACCGCTATTTTGGCTCGTATTTTTTATTTGGAAGGTCACAAGGTGCTGGCCATTGACGCCGATCCGGACGCGAATCTTGCCCTGGCTTTGGGATTTGAAAGATCAGAGGAGATAACGCCCCTTTCCGAAATGAGGGAGCTTATCGCCGAACGTACCGGCGCCCAGCCAGGGAGCATGGGGGCCATGTTTAAAATGAATCCCAAGGTGGATGACCTGCCCGAAACCATTTCCCGTGAAATGGACGGCATCAAGTTCCTGGTCATGGGGGGTGTTAAAAAGGGCGGCGGCGGATGCGTTTGTCCGGAAAGCGTATTGCTCAAACAGCTTATCACTCACCTGGTCCTGGCCCGCGATGAGGTAGTGATTATCGATATGGAAGCCGGGCTTGAACATCTGGGCCGGGGCACTTCTTCCGCCGTGGATAAACTCCTGGTGGTTGTCGAACCGGGACGCAGGTCTCTGAACACCGCTCAAGCCGTGCGGCGATTGGCGAATGATTTAAAACTGCGCAATATAGCCGTTGTAGGTAACAAGATTCGAAACGAGAAGGATGAAAACTTCATCCGCAACGGGCTGCCGGATTTTGAAATTTTGGGGTTCATACCTTACAGTGAAGAGGTAATAGAGGCGGATCTTTCAGACGGAGCGGTTTATAAAAACGCTCCGCTGACCGTGGAAGCGGTAAAAAAAATTTACAAACAGTTAATCACATAAAGCGTGAATTGCGCGGGCGGATACCTCAAAGTTCCCGGCCGGTATGGAGCAGGGTCAGGAAGCTATAGAGGATTCGGGCTGTAAGACCCCAGATGACATCACTGCCATACGTGTATAACTGGGTCTGATAGGTATGGTTATTCCAGGAATACATGTCTTCAGAAAAATTTTCTGGATCGAGCAGGTGCGCTAAAGGCACGATGATCAGGCGTTCCACCTCATAGGTGCTGATCTTGAAATCATAAGGAAACGGAATGATACCGATAAAGGGGGTCACCCAGTAGCAGGAACCGCGGGTGGGGCCGGACTTGAGTCCACCCCAGACCTCAATATCGGATGGATCGACCCCAATCTCCTCATGGGTTTCTCTGAGGGCCGTGGCCAGATCGTTCTCGTCTTGCGGTTCCCTCGATCCGCCGGGAAAAGATATCTGCCCGCTGTGCGACTCAAGGTGATCAGGACGCTTGGTAAAGATAAGGGACAGACCGTCCGGGTCCGGGTAAAAAGGGATGAAAACGGAAGCCGGGCGTAAGCCATTCTGGGGCGGAATGACTTGCGGTTGGTAATCTTCGAGAATTTTTTTGATTTCAATAATTGTAAAATTTTTTTTCACTGGTTCTAACCGCCATGACTTGATTGACTTAATATTACCATAATCCGACCTTTAAGCACAGGACCAACTTTTGAAAATAAACGCTTAAACAAGGCGCAGATAAAAAAATACATGGAAAAGGTTTCACACTCACGCTTTTTCTGCTAAAAGGTAAGGGTATGAAACGCTGGATAAAATATAGTCTTTATGGCGCAATCTTTTTAATCACCCTGGGTGTTAGCGCTTTTTTGACCACACGATTCATAGTTAAAAGCGAGCCGGAAGTCACAGTACCGGATCTGACCGGCCATGACACCATCTCGGCCCTCAAGGTTCTTTCCGGCCTGGGGCTGCACCTGAAAGTACAGGGTTTTAACTACAGCGACAAGGTTCCAAAAGATAAAATCATGGATCAGGACCCGAAACCGGGCATGAGGGTCAAGAGGGATCGGGACATCAGGGTTATCATCTCCAAAGACAGCCGCCTGGTAAAGCTGCCCAAGCTGCAAGGGCTGTCTTTGGATCAGGCGCGATCCATACTGGAGCAGAGCGAGTTATCAGTGGGACTAATCAGTTACGTTTACGGCTCCACACCGGAGGAAGAAATGGATCGAATTCTGGCGCAGGTGCCAGAGGCGATGACCTCGGTGGCGCGCGAGGATAAGGTTGACCTGTTAGTGAGTCTTGGGCCTCGTCCGGTGGAACTCATTATGCCCGACTTAACCGCTCAAAACTACAGCGTGGCCCTTTTAACCCTGGAAAGAATCGGCTTGAAACTCGGCCCGCTTCAGCACGAGAGACGGCCGAACTGGCCCGTTGGTGCTATTCTGATCCAGGACCCCGCTCCGGGAAGCCGGGTGGATCAAGGAGCCATGATCACCCTGACCGTCAATCGGGGAGGAGACGGCGGTGTGGCTGAATATAAATTCCATCTTTTAGATTACCAGATACCTCATGGTTTCCTGCGGCGGGAAATCAGGTTTCATGTTGAGGTTGGCGACTTTCAGTTCGATATACATGAGGACTGGCATGGACCGGGGGAGGTTGTTCAAACCCTGGCCCTGGTTCCCGGAACCCTTGAAGCCTGTGTATACGAAGACGACGACAAAATGACTTTGTACGAAAAATAAACCCTGGAGAAGGCCAAAATGTTTAAAATAGCTGCTTCTGTTCTTTCGGCTGATTTTTCAAAATTAGGCGAAGAGGTCTGTGCGGTAACCGAAGCGGGTTCGGACTGGATACACCTTGACGTCATGGATGGTCACTTCGTGCCCAATTTGACTTTTGGCCCTCCGGTCATCAAGACCCTGCGCCCTGTCACGAGTTTGCCGTTTGATGTTCATTTGATGATTGACAATCCGGATGACTATATAGGCCACTATGCCGACGCCGGTGCTGACTGGCTGACCGTGCACGCCGAAATTTTACCTCACCTTCACCGAACTCTCCAGGTGATCAAGGAAAAGGGCATGCATCCGGGCGTTTCCCTGAATCCTTCCACGCCCCTGAGCGTTCTGGAATACGTGATGGACGATCTGGATCTGGTTATGATCATGTGTGTTAATCCAGGATTTGGAAACCAGTCCTTCATCCCGGCCAGCCTGGAAAAAATTCGCCGCCTTCGTGAAATGATTACTGCTCACGGGCGTGACATTCAAATCGAGGTTGACGGCGGAATCAAGATCAGTAATATCGCCACGGTGGCCGAAGCCGGAGCGAACGTTTTCGTTTCCGGTTCGGGCATCTTCGGCCAACTCGATTACCAGGCGACAATCGAATTAATGAAAACGAAGCTGAAAGCCGTTCAGGATAATACTTGAGGCCCGTAACTTCAGGGAACCCGTCCTAATAATTCTCCCGGCAAATCATGTAGAGCTAACCATGGAAATACCTGTTTATTCCTCATCTGACCTGGCGGCAAAATCAGAAGACCTCCGCCAGCCTTATCAAGGAAACTACCTGGCCATGTATTCAAGCCTCTGGTCCGGTATTGTGACCGACCCACTCTTGATGACCGTTCCGCTGGACGACCACCTTGTCCACCGGGCCGACGGAGTTTTTGACGTTATTAGATGTTTGGAAGGAAAGGCTTACTGTCTGAAAGCTCACCTGGATCGTCTGGAACGATCGGCGGCGCGTATCGACCTGGCTCTGCCCGATGACTACAAGCGTATCCGGGAGATTATTCAATCCGCCGTCAGGGCCGGAGGCGGCAAAGACGTTCTGATCAGGTTAATTGTATCCCGCGGACCCGGCGGCTTTTCGACCAATCCTTTTGAATGCCCGGCCAGTCAGCTTTACGTGGTGATACATAAAGCCACGCCACTGCCTGCGTGACCATTATTTCCACTGACGTGCCGGTAAAGCAGTCTTTTTTCGCTCAGGTTAAATCCTGCGATTATTTGAACAACGTTATGATTAAAAAGGCGGCCAAAGAAGCCGGGGTGGACTATGCCGTCACCTGGGACGAGAACGGGTTTCTGGCTGAAGGGTCCACGGAAAACATCTTTCTGGTCTCGCCGGAGAAAGAGCTTCTCGTGCCCACCTTCGATCGTATCCTCAAGGGCATAACCATGACCCGGGTGATGGAATTGGCCCAAAATTTGGTGGACGAAGGATTATTAAGTGGTGTTTATAATAGAAAAATTGATTTAGCCGCCGTTGAAGACGCCGCTGAGGTCATGCTTTGCGGAACCTCGATAGAGGTGGTGCCGGTTCGTCTGTGGGGTGGCCCGGCGTCTTTTGGAGGTATTGCGCCACGACCAGCAATCCAACCAGGCCCTGCTCACGCCAATGTTTGATTAAATCGTTTGGCTTCCGGCAGAATCAGCATAGCCGTGATAAAAATCAGGCCAGCCGTGAACAGGACGGGCAGCGGCACATGATCGCTCTCTTGAAGCCAAAGAACATCATCAATCCGTGCAAATTGCCTCAATGTAAAGGCAAGCCCGTTGTTTAAAAAATGGGCAAACATGGCTGGAAAGATGCTACCCGTTCGGACTGTCATATAACCAAGCACCAGCCCGATCAGGCTGGTCGGAATAAAACGATAAGGGCTCAGGTGAAAAATACCGAAAACGATCGCCACAGCCACAACAGACCATGCTGCCGGTAACTTCTGGCGAATCCCGCTCAGGACCACCCCGCGAAACATCACTTCCTCACAAATTCCAGGCAGGAAGGCAACCAGCAAAATCATCTGACAAAATTCAAACGGCGTTTTTGAATGACCGCCCAGAGTTTCCATCATTTGCCTGTAGTTTTCCGGTAAAGGGAAATACATATTTTGGTATACCATCAACTCCGAAATCAGCAACATCAGAGAAGACATGATAAAAATCGGTAAAATCATGGCCAGGGCGGAGGGGCGATATAGTGAAAGGGCTGTTTTAAAAGTCACACCGGCCATAACCATCATCAAAAAAGAGCAGCCCAAAAAAATTATTATTTGAGTGACGAGAAGCCCTCGATGCAAGTCCCATTTTTGCAGCGGCACACCCAGCGAATAAAGGAGTAAGAAACATACGGCCAGCAGCAGGCCCACCTGGATTAAGTCGGGAAATGGTTTTTTAACCAAAGATTTCATGAATCGGCCACCCGGGTGCGTCTATCGCCGTGTAATGTAAATTCACTGTGCGGCGTTTCATAAATGAAGAGCGTTTAAATTCATATCTGCGGCATTTTTTCGGGGTAAGCCGGGTCTGAGTTCCCCGGCTTCAGCGCCAATACAGTTAGCGGTCAGAGCCGGGTTTGAACAAATCGGAACCGAGTTTGTTTAAACCGGTAATAGAGAATAATGCCACCAGGGAATTATCATCGGGACGGTCAACATACTCCAGCCGGAATGCCCAGCATTGGGACTTGTAGGTCAGACTATAGACGGTCTCGATATTAAGTTTTTCCCTCAAGGAGTATCGGTTTTCGAATTCAAGCGTGGTCGCTTTATTCAAAACCAGCAGAAGATGATAATAAATTTCCTCATAGTTGTCATAGTTAAAATTATACTGAACGGAGGCCTTATCGCCGCGTTTATCCTGAAGATCAAATTCAATGGTGTGCTTATTGAAATGATTATCATACGTGTCGTATTCACTCTGGCCTTCTATTTGAAAATAAGGAGAGAAGTTCAAGCAGTATTCGGCCTTCCAGGGGCCGTGAATCTCCCGCCTTTCCAATGTCGAGTCTGGCTTGCGGCGGGCTTCAAGCAGGTTGTATGTCCTGGAGAGCTTTAAACGTAAAAGTTCATAATAAGAACTCCCCGGATTGGCGTCACCGTTTGCGGAGGTTTTTTTTGACTCTCTCTTTGTCTTGGCCACCAGATAATTAACAAGACCATACTCGATGACTTCTTCTCCCGAGATACGGTCAAGGGGGTCGAAGTAGGGCATGTCATTCTGATTTGTTTTGGATATCAGCCGGTAAGTCAACTCCGGTTTAAGGCGATGCTTGATTTTCTCGACCCTGCCAATGCCCACGTCAAAAATTCGTGAGAACCTGCTTGACATCTCGATCTCGACATCAAACATCTCCCGGGATTTGAAACCATGATTCTGACCTGAAACATCCAAGCCATAAGGGTAATAGATCGTCTCATGAAAACCGGCCGAAGGATCCAGGTCCAGCCAGCCAAGAAGATTCATGGGCCAATAGATACGAGGATAGATGTCCCAGCGATTACCCTGGCTCCCTGATCCTCTTTTAAAATAAGTATAGCCTGAATCCATTTTAAAAAAGAACGGTGTCCCCGCGACAACGGTTCGAGGCATGTCTAGATTGATACGAGGCAGGCGCTGTAAGGTATCCTCATTATCAGGGGAATCAAGATTATCGGTATATTCAGCTGCGATGTTCAGCTTCATCGGGTTAACCTGTTTTGATACCAGGAGGCTTGTCTTACGATATGGATCACGAGCTTCGGCAAATCCTCGGCCAAACTCATCAAAGAACTGTTCCTCGGTCTTGTTGAACCCAAAGTTGACTCTTTCGAACTCAGAAAGCAGATTGGAATCACTGACAAGATCCAGATCAAGCTTTATTTCAAAACCGCTTTCGGTGGTCAGGTCGGATTTTCCGCGCAGCCAGTATCTATGTCGCCGGGTTTCCAAACTGCCATCCGTAAGTGCTATTGTCGGCGGGTCCTGATCATTGATGTAATCGATCTTATAGGTCCCCTTCCCGCCCCAATCGCGGTAACGAAACTCCAGACCGTAATCCTGGCCCCGGTTAGCCATGGTGTTCAGCGTAAAAGTCATGTCCCTGCTGTCAGAAATAGCCCAGTAGTAAGGCAGGCCTATACCCGTTCCGTCCCTGTCCGAGGTTTTGATTTCTGGCGCCAGGAAACCGCTTTGTCTTTTGCTTTTGACAGGTACGACGATCAGCGGCGTGTAAAAAACAGGAAAGTTACGGGCCGATAAGGTGGCGTGAGTCGCCGATGCATAACCTTCGCGTCGAATTTTAATGTTTCGCGCCGTAAAGGACCAGGCAGGGGAAGGCCCATCACAATTCGTGATCCGCCCCCGGTTCACACTGAATGTATCTGGACCTGTCTTTTCGATCTCGTCCCCGGAAACATAGTAATTGTTCGATGGGAAAAATATGGTGCCCACATAAATCTTGCCGGTGTTATTTTCAAGGTCAAGAACCAGCCTTTCACAAACAATCGTGAAGTCGGTTGAGGTTAAGCGCACATGCCCCCTGACCTCAACCATCTTGCTTTTTTCATGAAGGCGCACAAAGTCGGCCTCCATGAGTTCGGACTCATGTTTCAACATGACGCGGCCTTCAAGTTCACTGAAACCGGTTCTGCTGTCCCTGGTAATCTGGTCAGCCGTGATGGTCCACCCCTCTGCGCCGCCGACGGTAATCTTTGCCTGCTCGGCGGCAGCGGTTAGAGGCAGAAAAATAAAAAAAATGGCCGCTAAAACAATTGATAGGAAACGCATATAAGCTGTCCAGCCTGACAATGGAAAGATTGACGCTGAGTCATCTCCTTTTCATATCATCAATACGCTGAGAGGTAAAGTCAGAGGCCGCGGGTAATTAAAAATCTTTGTCCCCGGTGATATAAGCCCTGGCCTCACCCACCGTAAACAACGATCCGGTCACTAAAACAAGATCCTCCGGCCCGGCGGCGGCTTTCGCCGCTTCGATCGCTGTTGAAATTTTTGGCAGGATAATCAGCGGGCCTTTAAATCCCTCAGCCGATGCGGCCAGCGCTTCCGGGCTCGCCGCGCGAAAGTATACAGGCCGGGTTAAATACAGGGCGTCCGCGTGAGGCAGCAGGGGGGCCATTATCCGATTGATGTCCTTATCAGACATTATCCCCAGTACCAGGTGCAGCCGCTTATATGCTAGCCGAGGCAGCAGTTTGGCCAGGGTCTCCGCCGCCGCCGGATTATGAGCGCCATCCAGCATCAAATCAGGGGGACCCGGAAACATTTCAACACGACCCGGCCATTGAACCGAAATCAGACCGGTTCTTATATCTTCCTCTGTAAAATCAAAACCCTTCTCGGCAAGCAGTTCCAGGGCCGCCAGGGCCAGGGCCGCGTTGCGAACCTGGTGTTGGCCGATCAGTCTTAATTCGAGCCGCTGCAGTCTGCGTTTAAGGCCATAGTAATCAAAACCCCCGGCCGGGCGGGTACGAACCCTGAAGTCGTGACCCAGACTCAGAAGGCTGGCCCCGCGTTCCCGAGCGATTCGATTAAAAATATCCCGAATATGTTTTCTTTTTTCCGCGGTAACCACAGTTAACCCGGGTTTTATAATGCCCGCCTTTTCACCGGCGATCTCGGCCAGTGTGCGACCCAGAAACTCAGTGTGTTCAACCGAAATGTTGGTAATCACTCCAGCCAGCGGTTTGATTACGTTTGTCGCGTCCAAACGGCCGCCCATACCCGTTTCCATCACGGCCAGGTCTACCTTCTCCTGGGCGAAATAACAGAAAGCCATGGCGGTAACAAATTCAAAAAAAGTTGGTGGTTCTTCGGGTGCCACGACCTCCCTGACTTTTTGAGCCAGACGCACCACGTCTTTCCGGCTGATCATCTCAAGACCAACAAGATAACGCTCCCGGAAGGTTACCAGATGCGGCGAGGAGTAAAATCCGACCTTATACCCGGCCTTGGTCAGAATCGAGGTCACTGTGGCTCCGACCGAGCCCTTACCGTTTGTTCCAGCCAGATGAAGATAGGCAAGGTTCAAGTCAGGCCGGTTTAGCCGGTCCAGCAGCTTTTTAGTGGACGAGAGACCGAACTTGATCCCGAATTTCTGGAGAGAATAGAGAAAGTCCAGGGTTTCCTTGTAATCCATAATCAATTACTCATTAATTCAAACAGGTGGATAGGGATTGTACCCTGGTAGGGGAAAAGATTCAATGTATCAACTCTAGACACGCTTGAGCCCGGCATAGTTAACCTGAAGGGTCTTGATCCCAAAATGATCGAAGGCAACCTGAATTTTATCTTCAGAGATAAACCGCGTCACACGACCCAACCCGAAAACCCGGTGTTCTACCCGGTCATTAAGGGTAAAGCCTCCCGGCGGGGGAACTGCGGGCGGTCCCCGGAAATTGATTTCCCTGGATTTTATCTCTTCCCTTTCAGGTCCCATGGCCGCGAGACCCGGCGGAATATCAGCGATAAAAGGAGAAAGACGCAGGCTGAAAAACTCTGACCCTTCGGAATCCGCTTCCATAGGACAGAGAAAAAATAAATTCTCCTTGGCCCTCGTGGCGGCGACATACATGAGCCGCCTTTCTTCTTCCACCTCCTCAGGAGTACGCCGGGCGTAAGGAGGAGGGAAACGGCCCTCGGTAGCCCAAAGGATGAAAACCGTGTGCCATTCAAGTCCTTTGGCTGAATGTATCGTTGACAGCACAAGCCGGTGACCAGCATGCTCAGACCCCGACCGGGAAACACTGGCGTCAGGCGGTTCCAGGGCCATATCAGCCAGTAAACGGGTTAGGCTGCGGTAACCTTCGGCCAGACGAAGAAACTCCTCCACGTCATAAATCCTGTCTGGATAGTCATCTGAAAATTTGTTTTCCATGACAGGCCGATAAAAATTCCAGGCCTGCGAAATCCGTTCCTGAAGGTCAAACCCTCTAGCCCCTATGACGTTTAAAAGAGCCCCCAATCCGGCCAGGGATTTTTGAACGCGAGCCGTACCCGGATATTCAGCCAGTTTTACCAATCGCGCCCGCTTTCCTTCGACCCAGTCCACTATCTTGGCCCCGGTTTTGGAGCCGATGCCATCGAGTTGGAGCAAGACCCGGGCCAAACTGACCCGGTCACTCGGTGTGTTAACCACCCTCAGAAGAGCCAGGAGATCCTTGATATGAGCTTTTTCGAGAAAACGGCGGCCTCCGTATTTGACGAAATCAATATCATGGCGCAGCAGTTCCACTTCCAAGCCAAAGGAGTGACGGGAGGCGCGAAACAAAACGGCTATCCTGTTAGGCTCTACCCCTGAATCGACCAATTCCCGAACCTTGTTACAGACGAAAAGGGACTGCTGCTTTTCAGTGGAAAGGGGTATTATTCGGGGGATATCCCCGCCCGCCCGCCGGGTATAAAGCTTTTTTTCATATTTCTCAAGTGCGCGTGAAATAATGTGGTTGGTCAGGGAGAGGATCGGCTGACGGCTCCGATAGTTTTCTTCAAGTTTAATGATTTTTGTACCAGGAAACCTCTTCGGGAATTCCATGATGTTTTTGAAATTGGCCCCGCGAAAGGAATAGATGGACTGAGCTTCGTCTCCGACAGCCATCACGTTCTTATGATCCCGGCCAAGCAGATGGACTATCTCAGCCTGAATCAGATTGGTGTCTTGAAATTCATCAATCATAATATATTGATAACGGGAAGCGATCTTTTCGCGTGCTTCAGGGTCTTTATTCAGCAACTCGTAAAATCGCAGTAAAAGATCATCCAGGTCGAACAGACCGCTTTCCTGTTTGTAAATGGTATAGTCCCTGGCCAGAATCTTAATCTCTTCGGCGTAACGCAGGAGATGAACATATTCCCTGGCCAATAATTCACTAATGTCCATCACCTTGTTACTGGCTTTGCTGATAATACCAGCCAGGGTGCCTCGCCGGGGGAAACGCTTGTCCTTGTCCGCCAAACCGGCTTGCTTTCGCAATGTCCCTAGCAGTTCTTCCATATCACCCCGGTCAATGATGCCAAAATCAAGAGGATACCCCAGACGTTTAGCCCAAACGCGCAAGAGTTCGTGAGCCAGGGCATGGAAGGTTCCACCTGAGACATGGGAACAGCCGGGGCCGACAAGCTCAGAGGCTCGCCGCAGCATCTCGGCGGCGGCTTTGCGCGTAAAGGTCAAGAGAAGAATGGATTCGGGCTCTACGCCGTGCTGGACCAGATAGGCGACCCGGTAAACGAGCGTGCGGGTTTTACCCGAACCCGCCCCGGCAACAACCAGACTTGGCCCTTCCGTAGTTGTTACGGCTTCGTATTGAGCCTCGTTCAGCTCGGATTTGTAATCAATCGTCTCGGTGTCACAAGACATTTCTGGATCAAACACAAGATTCTCGTTCATCCTTTAACTTAACCACCCTGAAGACAATATCGCTTCCTTGTTGCTCCTCGGTTACACTGAAAAA
>JAFDLS010000141.1 GCA_019306365.1 Deltaproteobacteria bacterium | reverse complement strand
TGAAAAACAGCGGACAATAAAAGAGGACACAAAAATTACAAGTAAGGCTTGGTGCTATTAGAGGTATTTTTTAGTCCTTCGTTCTAGTGTTGAACCCTAATCATAGTTTAATTAACTTGACAATGCGCTACGATCAGACATATTAGCTACGATCAGACATGTTAAATGTACTAAATACCTACACTCTCATGTCAAAAAATAATTATAGACCCGGCAACAATTATATTGATGCCTCTGCAAAACCAGTAATTTTGTTGAAATCGCGGAAGGCGAAAATTTAACCCGCAGGAATATTACCAATATTTCGAGGACTTAAATTTGAGCCTGACATAAGCCGCTGCAGCGTCAGCGAAGCGGTGCTCATATGCCGCTGCAGCGTCAGCGAAACGGGGTTCATGAGGTCAAATATAAATAATACGCTGAGAT
This sequence comes from Deltaproteobacteria bacterium, assembly GCA_019306365.1. Lineage (GTDB taxonomy): Bacteria > Desulfobacterota > Desulfarculia > Adiutricales > JAFDHD01 > JAFDHD01. Next base: position 6,900 of record JAFDLS010000141.1, on the reverse strand, counting down.
CACCTTAGTAAGGAATAATTTACCCCGAGTGAAGTTACTTGAAAGCTGGAAAAATCGGGCCATAGGGCTCAAAGTTGAGGTTTATGCTCTCTATTTAGCCTATAAAGACCCCAGAGTTCCCTGGTATAGCAGATTAATGGCCGCGTGCGTCGTCGCTTATCTTTTCAGCCCGATTGACCTGATTCCCGATTTCATTCCTATACTGGGATATCTGGACGATCTTATCCTGGTTCCTATTGGCATCGCTCTTGTTTTGAAGATGATTCCAACAGAAGTAATGGATGATTGCAGGGAAAAGGCAAAAGAAGTTTTGGGCAAGGACAAGCCGAAATTCTGGACAGGGGCCGGTATCGTCGTTTTCATCTGGCTTATCCTAATAACGGCGATCCTGTTAATAGTTTTCAGGATCTTCTGAGAATCAGGCAGACAGCCGTACCTCCTCCCTCTAAAAACCCGGTTTTTCAAATCAATTTTAAAGGCAAATCCTTAAGCTTGACTTGGAGTCTCGCAGCCAGTATGGTTTTATAGTAATTGCTAGAATTTCGTTCCGCTTGATTACCACCGTCAAAAAAGGCTCTAACAGCGGCTGTCATAATATAATCAATGGCAATTACATGATGTTTCAGCGTTTGTCGCGGGACGGTTTATGAGAATGGCCGAAACTAAAACTTCTCCTATTCCAAGGCTAAACGGAACATATTTATGACAAACGCCCTAGACAGAGTAAAAAAAAGCAGGATCTCAAATATCAAAATTTCCATGATTGGGTCATTATGTCAAATCTAAATTCCGCCACTGCATATCATCACCAAACTGAATACTCAAGAGACAGTGGGTTTGGGCCAGGCCTGGACTGGTCCAACCAACCTCGTACAGCTAAGGTCTTTCCCAACGCTGAGACCGTGCCTCTGCCTCACGAACTAACCCTTCCGCGTATCGAAGCTGCCCGGGTCCTGTTAGGACGCTTACACAGAAACCCGGAACCGCTTAACCTTCACGTTTTAGCCGGCCTCCTTTACATGGCGCACGGTTTCACGTCACAGATTGATTACGGTACAGAGGTTTTATATTATCGTTCCGCTCCATCAGCCGGAGCTCTTTACCCCACGGAAATCTACCTGGTGGCCCACGGAGTAGATGAACTGGAGGATGGACTCTATTATTACTCGCCTGATGATTTTGCGCTGGTCACTCTTCGTAAAGGCGCTCCGCCTCCTGACGTGCCAGGACCGGCGCTTATCTTGAGCAGCGTTTTTTTTCGCAGCGCGTGGAAATACAGGGATCGCAGCTTCAGATACTGTCTGCTTGATATGGGCCATGTCATTGAAAACCTGACGCTTATAAGTCCGGCCATGGGCCTTGAGACCAGTTTTGAACCTGACTTTGATGATGACGTTCTTAATGACTACCTGGGATTCGATCCTGCTCGTGAAAGGGCTTTAAGTCTAATCAGGCTGGATTCCCGGGCAGAAATATCATCGGCACCTTTATATGACGCAACCGCCGTGCCTTCAATCGTCCCTCAGGCTGAACCCGTTGCGCCCCGCGAAGAAACCTTTGATCTTATTACATCGGTCGGTCATCTGACGTCAGCCCCTTTGACCCGAAATGGTTTGATCACCCTTAAGTGGTCTGCCGGGACCCGAATTGACCTGCCTTCTATGCCCTGGGATGATTTCATGGAACCCACATTGGTCGAAGTCCTCCAGAAAAGGCGTTCACGCCGCAATTTTAAGCCTCGAGACCTGCCGCGGGAAGACTTTTCCCGGGTTCTTGACCTATTGACCACTTCCGATGTGGGGAGTTTGATCAACCTTGGCGTCACCGCCAACTCAATCCTGGACATCGCTGATGGGTTTTATCACTACAGGCCTGATAGTCATGATCTCGATTTGCACAAAGGTGGCTTTTTAACCCCGGCCGTAAGTACAGCCGCCTTAAATCAGGACTGGATCAGCCGCGCCAACCTGGTTCTCATTCTGACCGCGCCGCTCAAGGAACTCGAAGAATCGCTCGGCCGCCGGGCGCTGCGCCTGGTCTATCTCGCTGCCGGCCGTCTTGGTCAGCGGGCCTATCTGGCGGCCGAAATCATGGATTGGGGCTGCTGCGGTATCGGCGCTTTTTTTGACACTGAGGTTCAACAAGCCTTGACTCTGCCTCCTGGTGAGGAGGTTCTTTATTTAATTTCGCTGGGCCCAATTAAGAAAAGGACCCATGGCGGCCGGCCTCACAGGGCGTGATTATCCAAGCGGCTGCAAGGCGATACCCATACCAAGGCTGGGCTTATCAGCGTTTTTAATATTTTTCTTCAGTTAAGCCTTCACTTGCAATCAAAGCAATTCGTATATCTTATCGTTCTTTTTTCAAAGATATAATAGATTTCATAGTTTTTATTAAAACCGCCCTTATTTTTAACCATCGTATTCCATATTTTTTAGCTATGACAGTGCGATAGAAGTGTCAATTACTCGGAGGCGGGTATCAGGAAAAGGTATTATATTTATAGTTGTTTTACTTGTATTTCACTAATGCACATCATTCTCAATATTTTCTATTGACAAAATTTTGTACATATGATTTTTTTAAAAGCTCTCTGGGTTGATTTCCTCTCCAGCGGTTTTATCTTTCTAATATGACAATGAAAGAGAAATTTTTTCCATAAAAGCTATTAAAATGATGAAAAACGCAAACGAAAAAACAGAATCTACCAATGAAATCTTAGGGTTAATTAATTCGATTGATTCTGGGGATTCGGAGGGTCTGCGTGAATTGGAGGTCGAGGAAGAGAGGATAAAGTCTTCCAAGGAGAAGTCCGCGCCCTCTGAGGAAATAATGACGTCCTACTTCAGGGAGATGAGAAATATTCAGCTCCTGACTGCTGATGAAGAGCTTGAACTGGGGCGGCGAGTTAAAGAGTCTCAAAATGGCCTTCTAGATCTGTTTCTCAAGGCCAAGACCAACTTTATACCCCTGCGCTCTTTCAAGAGAAATGTCAAAAGCTGGCTGAACAAGAAAAAAACATCTCGCGAGCCCATTGAATACATTTTTCAGGAGATGGAGCGAGTTGTAGAAGCTATCGAGGAAATTAAACGCCCTAGTGCTGAACTTAAAAAATTCCTGAAAGAATACAAAACGTTAAAACAGGAACTCAATACCGCTATGGGAGAAATGGTGGCTGCCAATCTCCGATTAGCCGTTAACATTGCCAAACGATTTTCCCATCGGGGCATGTCACTGGCAGACTTGATCCAGGAAGGGAATATGGGTTTGATGAAGGCTGTGGCCCGCTATGATTACACCACCGGGAACAGATTTTCCACCTTTGCCTCATGGTGGATTCGGCAGACCATATCTCGAGCCTTGTCAGATCAGGGCCGAACCATTCGAGTTCCCGTGCATTTCCTTGAGGCCAGAAACATTTTTTATCGGGCTTACTTTGAGCTGATCAAGGAACTGCGGCGGGAGCCGACACTCCTGGAAACAGCCGAGCGTTCCGGTTTGAGCCTTGAAAGGATTTTGAGCATCATCCAGATGAGCAGAGAGCCTGTTTCTCTGGAAACACCCATCAGTGAAGACGGGGATTTACTGGCTGATCTGATTGAAAACGAGGAGGTTGTTTCGCCGTTGGAAGCGCTCCAGGATAACGAACTTTTCATGTTGACCGAAGCAGCTCTGGACACGCTCAGCCCCCGTGAAAAACAGATCCTTTGCATGAGATTTGGTCTGGGTGATGAGGACGTCTGTACACTCGAAAAAGTCGGCCAGGCTTTAAATATATCCCGTGAACGCGTTCGTCAGCTGGAAAAACGGGCCTTGAAGCGTCTGCGTCATTCTTCTCAGCGTCATAAATTGAAAAGTTACATGACCTGATAACATATTGAGATCATTTAAGCCTTTGAAGAGCCTCGGTCATCCTCGGAAGATATTTATCTTCACCACGACTAGAGCGTTTGTCATAAATATTTTCCGTTTGACCTTGGGATAGAAGAAGATTTAGTTTTGGTCGTTCTCGTAAGCCACCTTATGACAAACGCCAAAATATCATGTAATTGCCAATTGTTATACTATGGCAGCCGCTGTTAGGGTCTTGATTTACCTTAGTAATCAAACGGAAGTTAATTTTGGCAATTACTATCATTGGACTGACGGCTTGAGTAATTGATCCGGGCGGGATAACATTTTATACTTGCTTCCCCGAAAGATTTGGAAGATAAATCTGGAGGGGATTTTTTATTATGTGCGTTCCTTTGATTAAAAAGAGGCCTCTGCAAAACCAGTAATTTTGTTGAAATCGCGGAAGGTGAAAATTTAACCCACAGGAATATTATTAATATTTCGAGGACTTAAATTTGAGCCTGACATATGCCGCTGCAGCGTCAGCGAAGCGGCGTTCATGAGGTCAGCTAAAAGACGAAGTTTGCAGAGGTCTCAAAAAATATTCTATTGAAACATCTTGAGCTTTTATGTAAAAAGAAACATCTTGATTTAATTTAAAATTATTCTCTTTCTTGTAGGATATCATGTCAGGCATTGAGACTAAAAATATTCTCGACTACATCGGCCATACGCCGCTCGTGGAGATAAGACACCTAAACCCTAACCCTAAAGTAAAGGTTCTGGCCAAGCTGGAGGGCTTTAATCCGGGTGGTTCAATCAAAGATCGTATCGCGAAAAAGATGATCGAGGAGGCTGAAAAAAGCGGCGAGCTGACTAAAAACAAGATTGTCATCGAACCCACCAGCGGAAATACAGGCATCGGTTTGGCTCTTGTCTGCGCCGTGAAAGGATACAGGCTTCTTCTGGCAATGTCCGAATCGGCCAGCATGGAAAGACGGCAGATCCTGACAGCCCTGGGAGCCGAAATCCTGTTGACACCGGGGCACCTGGGAACAGACGGGGCCATTGAGGAAGCGTATCGTCTGGCTCGAAAGGAGTCCGATAAATATTTCCTGCCTGATCAGTTCAACAACCCCGCCAATATGAGCGCGCATTACGAAGGCACCGGTCAGGAAATCTGGGACCAAACAAACGGGAAGATCACCGTCTTCGTCGCCGCCATGGGAACCACCGGAACCCTTATGGGCGTCTCACGCCGGTTAAAGGAACTAAACCCCAATATTGAGATCGTCGGCGCTGAACCTTATCTCGGGCACAAGATCCAGGGCCTGAAAAATCTCAAAGAGGCGTACGTTCCGGGCATTTACACCAAATCACGGATCGACGAACTGGTTAATATCGACGATGAGGACGCCTTTGAGATGACCCGTCGTTTGGCTCGTGAGGAAGGAATTTTCGCTGGCATGAGTTCGGGCGCGGCCATGCACACGGCGATTGAAAAAGCTCGGCGGATGAAGGACGGTATCCTGGTTGTGATCTTACCTGACGGGGGAGAACGCTACCTGAGCACGAACCTATTCATCCCCAGGGAGAAGGCTGATCTAAGTTTCTATAACCTGATTACCCGAACCAAAGAATCTTTACAGCCCATACGAGCCGGACACATAGGCATCTATTCCTGCGGTCCGGCGCTTTACTCCACCAAACAGGTGGCCACTTATCGCCATATCATCATGACCGACCTGCTGAAACGCTATCTCAGATACCGCGGCTTTGAGATTTATCATGTCATGAACGTGGTGGATATCGACGACCGGACCATAAACGCCACTGCCGAGACCGGTCAGGGCCTGAAAGAATTCACTGAAAAATATCTCCAGGAATTTTTAAATGATTGCGCTGTATTAGGGGTGGGACGGGCTGATGAATACCCCCGTGCCGGGGACCACGTCGACGACATGATCGACCTGGCCAATAAACTGGTAGAGAAAGGCCTGGCCTACGAAAAGCTTCGTTCGCTCTATTTTGACATCTCACGCTTTCAGGATTACGGCAAGATTTCCGGAGTGGACCTTTCCAAGATAAAGGTCGGTAAAACCGTGGACCTGGACGTTTATGAAAAGGAAAACGCCCGGGATTTCACCCTCTTCAAACGATCAACGCTGGCCGAACTGAAGCGGGGCTTATACTACCAGACCAGGTGGGGTTCGGTCAGGCCTGGCTGGCATATTGAGTGCGCGGCCATCTCGACCAAATACCTTGGCGTCCAATATGACATTCACACCGGCGGCACGGACCTGAATTTTCCTCACCATGAAAACGTGAACGCCATCTGTGAAACCGCCAATGGCCTTCCCATGGCCAAGCAGTGGCTGCACAGCGAACTGGTTCTGGTTGACGGCCAGAAAATGTCCAGATCGCTGGGCAACGCGCCGACCGTGCAAGAACTTTTAAAGCAGGGGCATTCCGGCCGGGCAATTCGCTTTTGGCTGCTTTCGACCCATTACCGCAAACCCCTGATATTCAGCCAGGATCGCCTCGACGCTGCCACCCGAACGCTCGCCCGCCTGGATGAGTTCATCGCCCGCGTCAGACACGCCACCCCGGGTGAAGGCGCACCGGAAGTGGATCAGTACATCTATGACCTGCGTCAAAACGTTATCAGATCCCTGGATGACGATCTCAACATTGCCGGCGCCCTTTCCGCTTTGTTCAAATTTATCCGCCGGCTCAATCCGCTCCTGGACAGAATGAAGCTAAACAAGGAAAACCTGGACCAGATAGAGGAACTTTTCGAGCAGCTCAACCAGATATTGTACATTATGGATTTCGAACTGGAGCCTCTTGATGAGGAGTGTCAGACCCTCCTGAAACAAAGGGACCAGGCCCGCCTGGCCGGGGAATATTCTGAAGCTGATCGCCTGCGTGATCTGCTCAAGGATAAAGGAATCAGCGTGATTGACACTGCCCGGGGAACCCGGTGGCAGCGGATATAACCTGACAGACTTTGTAACAAACAGCCCTCATTCTTAACGCAGTATGCATAATGTCTTGATTTTCCAA
>JAFDLS010000140.1 GCA_019306365.1 Deltaproteobacteria bacterium | reverse complement strand
GCCGACATATATATCTTGGTTATTTCAGCCTGGGATTCAAGTGGTTGGCCTGAAGAGGCCAGGATTTCAGCCCGAGCCAGGTCTCCGTCAATTTCAGATTTTTGTTCCTCAGGTACGGCCTCAGCCATAAGGGCGGCCAGAAGTTTTCTTTCCCCGGCCAGGCTTTCATTAAGGTAAGGAAGATTGTCGTACCAGAGCAGGCGTTCCTCATAGCTGGCAAAAGGATCGCGGGCTTTAGTCATTTTGGCGATGGTTTGGCCAAGTTCTCGCGACCGTTTTAGTGCCTGGTCAAAATTGAACCGGGTGGCAGGCACCGGGTCCAGAGCCCTCATTTGCATCATCTGGAAAAAGTGGTAAACGGGTCGAAGTCCGGATAATAGACCATTTCCGGTTCCTCCGGCAATACCGATTCCCAAAGCCGGAAGCCCCTTGAGCGGCCCGGACATGGCAAACACCCGAAACATTTTCAGGATCAAATACTTGACCATCCCGCTGGTATCCCACCAGTACACAGGAGCACCCAGGATCAAAGCGCCGCAGTTCAGGATTTTTTCACTGAGCAGTTCGAACCCTTCATCTTCATAGGTACATTTCAAATTTTTCAAACAAATCCAAGGCAGGCAGTCGTTACAGGCCTTGACAACGTGTTCGGACATCTGGATTTTTTCAACTACTGCGCCGGCCTTGGCCGCACTATCCAAAGCCGCGCTTACAAGCTGGTTGGTCCGGCCTTCAGGATTAGGGCTGCCCACCAGACCCAGGACGGTTTTGTTTCCACTCATGACAAACCTCCATATAATAGCGTTAGAATTTATCAAGCACTATGCAGTATCAGCCCCCTATTATCAACAATTAATAGGATAGGCTCCTGACCCGCTTTATGGTTTCTCAGACAACCTGATCATAACCTGGTTTTTTAAATTGACTTGACAGCAACCGGCACGCATACTAATTTCACAGCATACGAAAAAGGTGATTTGATTTAACTTAAAATATTATCTGTATCAACTTTTCATACAGTTTCACGCAAGATATTTTAATTTGAGTCTTTTAAAGATTTAAGGAATAGATAAATATTTGTACACACAGAAGGAGAATGAGGAGGGAACATGCAGAAAAGATTTAAGTTAGGTGTTACTTTAATAGCGATATTCCTTGCTCTAATCATCTGGTTACCGCAGCAGATCCTGGCCGCTGGTCCGAAGAACGTGATCTTTTTCATCGGGGACGGCATGGCCGTTAACCAGAGGAGGATACCGGAGGAGGTTCACGGGCGGAAGTTATTCATGAACACCCTGCCCGTGGTCGGCATATACACCACCTATGCCTCGAACACGATCGTTACCGACTCAGCCGCGGCAGGAACGGCCATGGCTACCGGGCATAAGACTATTACCCGGTTCGTAAGTATAGGCCCTAAGAGAAAAATCGCCTATGAGACCCTGGCTGAAGCGGCTAAAAGAATGGGAAAATCCGTCGGCATTGTTACCACCACACGTATAACCCACGCTACACCGGCCTCCTTCGGCGCTCACATCAGGAATCGGGACTGGGAAAATAAAATTGCCGAGCAGTATCTGGAAAAGGATTTCGAGGTTTGGATGGGCGGCGGACGGCGTCACTTCATTGCCAAGAAGGTCGAAAACAGGCAGGAACAGGATAAAAAAATGAAAGGCAAACGCAGTGACCAACGGGATCTGCTCAAGGAGTTCGCGGACAAAGGATACGCCATACTCCGGACGAAAAGCGATCTCCTGGGACTGGCCATCGAAAAAGATACAAAGGTTTTCGCGGCCTTTACATACTCCCACCTGGATTTTTATCTGGACATGCCTGAAGAGGTTCCAAACTTAACGCAAATGACGGAAGTGGCCCTAAAAATACTTAAGCAAAATCCTAAAGGTTTCTTTCTTATGGTAGAAGGCGGCCGGATCGACCACGCGGCCCATGCCAACGCGGCTGTGGCCGCGGTAGGCGATACCATTGATTTCGATAACGCTGTGAAACAGGCCATGGATTTTAGTAAAGAAGACCCGGACACCCTCATCCTGGTCGGCGGGGACCACGAAACCGGCGGCATGAGTATGGGCATCCACAGCGACTACTTTATGCGGCCCGAGGTCATTAAAGGGATCAGCAAAACCGTGGTGGCTCTTGGATATGGCGAGGTCTTGAAAACTCCGGAGAAAGCCGTTGAAATATTTATCGCGCAAACCGGGATAACCGACTTAACAGAAGAAGAGATAAAGCAAATAGAGAAAGCTATCGAAATGACCAAGGCCGGTGAGGGATACAGGAGCCCCAACAGGACGTACAATCCTTCCTGGTTTGGGTTTGCTTTCGTCAATATTATTAACAAACGAGCTCGAATAGGATGGACCACTTATGCTCATACCGGACACCCGGTTCTGCTCACGGCCGGTGGCCCGGGATCGGAGAAATTCGGTGGATTTTACGACAACACTGATTTAGCAAAAAGGATAGCGGATTTGTGGGGCGTTACTTTAAAAACCTGGACGTTAAAAAGGGTAAAACGTTAGAAGAAGTAAGGATGCAGTTAAACAGCGTTTGTTTTGAATTATAAGGGCGGGCTTGTTCCCGCCCTTCCATTTTATTACTTTGAGTTTGCCAGAAATATGTTCCATTCATATACAAATATATGATCTTTGTCTGCAATCGGAACTGAATTTTGAATCACTTGAAAAAAACAACCTGGTCATCAATAACTATGAGTCACTTAGAGCGTTTGTCATAAATAAGTTCCGTTTGGTTTTGGGGCAGGAGGAGATATAATTTTGGCCATTCACCTAAGCCACCTTACGACAAACGCCAAAACATCATGTAATTGCCTTCTGTTACATCATGTTAGCCGCTGTTAGAGGCTTGATTTAGCTTAGAAATCAAACGGAAAATAATTCTGGCAATTACTGAAGATTATTCAAGATGAGATTTTTTAATAAGGACACTATATTCGTGGCTCTGGTACTGCTCGTTTCCGCCGGCCTTTTTATGTCCGGCGACCCCCGTGAGCCAGGGGAAGTGACTGTTTTGGCCCGCATAGTAAATATCGTGGACAATACCGAAACTAAAGGGGCCTATTTAAAGGTAGGCGGGCAGGAAGTAACCGCTCGAATTCTTAAGGGGCCTTACAAAGGGCAATCAATCTCAACCGATAACGGGCTGGTAGGCAACCTGATGCTGGATCGGTTCGTCGAGGTCGGGGACCGGGCCGTATTTATCTTGAATGTTGAAGAAGGCCGGATCATAGATGCGGAATTGGTGGACTATGACCGGCAGAGTTGGCACCTGGCGGTTTTTATTCTGTTTGCCGTTCTGCTCATTCTTTTTGCCAGGTACACCGGTGTAAGGGCTTTTGCCTCTTTTATCTTCACCGTGTCGGTTATTGTTAGACTACTCATTCCGGCCATCTTAAAAGGATACGACCCTTTATTACTGTGCGTTTTCATGGCGATACTGGTGGCCTCGGTCACTCTTCTTCTGGTGGGAGGATTCAGCATCAGGACCACGGCGGCCATCATCAGCGTTACCTTCAGCATGGTCTTAACGGCCTTACTCGTTGTTATGGGAGGCAAGGGTATTCGGCTGGATGGAATGACCTGCGAGCATTCACTCATTCTGCTTTTTTCCGGATATCCATATCTTAACCTTGACCGCGTGTTCTGGGGGGCGGTCATATTGGGGGCCTCCGGTGCCATGGTCGATGTGGCCATCGCCGTTTCCACTGCGGTCGAGCAGGTAGTCAAAGCCAATCCCGGCTTGGGTATGGTAAGGTTAATTCGATCTGGTTTTGAAGTCGGACGGGCCGCTTTGGGGACTATGGTCACTACCCTCTTATTAGCCTATGCTGGCAGCGGCCTGTTTCTTTTTTTGGTGTTTAACGCCAGAGAAACCCATCTGGCCCGCATCCTTAATTACAATTTTGTCTCGGCCGAAATATTCAGAACCCTGGCCGGGTCGATAGGCATGGTTATGGTCGCACCGATATCGGCCGTGATAGCCGGTGTTCTCTACCACCGGATTCATGGTATAGAGCGTTTATCATAAATATTTTCCGTTTGACCTTGTGATAGGAGAAGATTAAGTTTCGGTCGTTCTCGTAAGCCACCTTATGATAAACGCCAAAACATCATGTAATTGCCAACTGTTATACCATGGCAGATAGTGTTAGGGTTTTTATTTACCTTAGCAATCAAACGGAAGTTAATTTTGGCAATTACTATAACACTCTCAGGAACGACGGCCTTAATTGATTGACATGAAAATCAAATTTAAAAATTACGGCTGTTGGGGCCTGAATAAGGACCTGGCATTGATCGTAGTGGTTCTAACCTCCTCACTGGCCCTCTTTTTGTTTCCCGGTAAAGTGACCTCTCGCGGTTCAGTTTCGGTGATGGCTGGTGTAATTCAGGTGGAAGACCACACTAAACAAATCGGTGTTATCAGGCTGGGGGAACAAAAGGTCAAGGCAAAAATTCTTCGGGGCCGCCTCAAAGGGCGGCAAATAACGGTTACGAATAAAATGATCGGTCATCTCATGATGGACCGCCCCGTGGCAGCCGGAGATCGGGCTCTGTTCATGCTCGATCTGGAGGGAGACACAATCAAAGGAGCAAAGCTGGTGGATTATGACCGGCAGACCTGGCATTTGATAATGTTTATCATCTTTGCGGGGATTTTGATCTTATTCGCCCGGTTTACAGGCCTTAAGGCTTTCGTTTCCTTTATCTTTACTATCGCCGTACTGATCAAAATTCTGCTCCCGGCTATTCTCAAGGGTTACGATCCCCTTTTTGTCTGCATCTCCCTGGCCGTCTTGCTGGCATCGGTCACGCTGCTGCTGATAGGAGGCTTTCGTCTAAGAACCCTGGCTGCGGTCATCGGCGTCACGATGGGCATGATTCTTTCAACCATTTTAACCGTTCTAGCGGGACAGGCGATGCATGTGCACGGAATCACCATCGACTTTGCGGTCAAGCTCCTTTTTTCCGGTTATTCTCACCTGAACCTGGATAGGATTTTTTGGGGCGCGGTCATTTTGTCAATATCAGGGGCCCTTCTGGACATCGCTATCAGTTCGGCTACCACCGTGGCTGAGGTAGTCAAGGCTAATCCCAGCTTAAGTCGCAGAAAGCTCATTAGTTCAGGATTTGCCGTGGGACAGGCCGAACTGGGCACAATGGTCAGCACGCTTTTGCTGGCCTACACCGGCTACAGCCTCTTCCTGATCCTGGCCCTGTCGGCCACGGATATTTCCCTGACCCGTTTCCTGAATCTCAGTGTTGTATCGGCTATCATCCTGAAAGTATTAGCCGGAGGTATAGGCATGGTTATGGTGGCTCCCATAACCGCCATCATTGCTGGGCTTCTCTACCATCGGTTTCATGGTAAGGCTGTCGAGACCGTCTAATGATGATTGGGAAATTAAATGGATAAAAATCATATAGTTACAGTCTTGGTCGACGCTACGGCCGGTCCAACAATAACCGTAGGCCAAAGAGTTAGGAGCGGAGAGATAGTCGGCCAGACTCCGAAGGGAGAATCGGTCACCTCCCCGATATCCGGAAAACTGCTGGCTTGTCAGTTCGACGCCGACCGGCACCTCCTTTGCCTTTATATCGAGAAAGAGTCTTGATCTAGTTCTAATTTCCAGACCTGACTAATTTATCATTTCAGGATGAGACGTTCGATTTTGTGCTTTGTGAGGACGGTCCTATTTCCATATCTGATTCTAAACAAGTAGTCAGAGAATTAGTGCGAGTATTAAAGAAAGAAAAATTTGGGCCGGAGTCATCGGACGGTATCCGTTTGTCCTTAATAAAACGGAGACAAACCCTCAAGAGGCCCTTGAACTGCTCAAAAGCGAAACAGGTTATGCCCCCTATAAAGGGATAAAAAAGAGCAGGTTGTTTTACCCCGCAGAAATTCAAAGCCTATTTAAGCAAAGCGACATTGAGGTGATAAAGATATATGGCAATCGAATAATGATCCGTTTACTCTCAGAAAAAATTCAGAACATGACGAATTATGATGATGAATTTTTCTCGGCGCTTGCGGAGATTGAGCTGCATTTAAGCGCCCAGCCGTCGCTCTTGGGGATGGCGGAATATTTACAGATAGTTGGGGTAAAAGGTTGATGGCAATGAATTGAAACCACCACACCCGGCCTGAGACAGCAAATGGATGCCTGGCTTGGCGCTCAGATTCACCTTGCCCAAGATATTGTGGGCCTACCTCTGACCTTCAGCTTTGCGAGCCAATCAATTTGACATTCCAAGCCCATCTGGTTATTCTAATCTAACGTTTCCAGGCAATTTTCAATTCTGCTCAGCCCTGAAAGGATCATCCAGGGATCCCATACCTTTTACTGGTGATTGAGATACACTGTCCAAGCAGTAAGTTTGAGAATCGTGGTGGCCTGTTAGCGCGCTCGTTAATCGATTTTTCTTCCCGAAAGCGTTACTCCGGGTAAAACTTACAGTGAAGGGGAAGCCGGTCAATTTTTTTGCGACGATTTAGCTTTTTAGATGATTGTTTGTGGGCAAGGATCTTATAACAAACATATGAGGTCGTGGGGTAATATGATGAACTATATGGATTTATTGGGTAAAAAATTTTTTAAAAGTAAAAGGGGATGAGATGGGCGACAAGGGAAAAAGAGATAAAGGCAAACGAGAAGAACAGAAAAAAAGCAAACGAACGCAAAAGGAGAAGCGGAAGCAAAAAAAAGAAAAAAGAAATATATGAGCTGTATGGATATTCCGTATCGGATTGCGCCGACATTGAAAAATGAAACGAGCAGCCCATACTCTTGGTGGAGCTTCATCCAATCCAGACCATCCACATGCGGCAACTGTGTTGGAAAACATGGCCAAATGTTACAGAAAGATGGGAAAAGAAGATGAGGCAAAAAGATTAGAATCTATCTCCAAAGAAGGTGGCGCGTAAGAAAAAATTGTCAACTCAAATAAACAATCTTATTAATACGTATGGTGTCCCCAGATTTT
>JAFDLS010000139.1 GCA_019306365.1 Deltaproteobacteria bacterium | reverse complement strand
TCTAGCGCTCTTTTTTTGCAAACAGCGCACGGGCCATATCTTTTGGAAGGCCCAAAACGCGCTCACCGATAATATTTTTTAAAATCTCGGAAGTTCCGGCGGCAATAGTGCCGCTTTTGGAAGTCAGGAATAAATACTGCCAATAGCCGTCTTCAACAGCCAGCGGTGACCCCTTCATAAGCTGGTTTGCCATCCCCTGGATTTCCATGGCTAATTCGGTCATCTTCTTGTGAGTTTCGCTCCAAAGAAGTTTGCCGATGGAACCTTCGGGGCCGGGCATACCGCCTTTCATGGCCTTTCCGGCGCTTCGGTATCCGTTGTACTTTAAAACCATCAGCTCAATATATATTTGCGCCAGCTTCTGCCTGAACATGTAGTCATTCAGGACAGGCTGTCCGCCCCGTTTCATTTCGCGAGCCATTTCCAGCAGTTGATAGAATTCCTGTATGAACATTTTCGCCATGCTCAAATCGCCCATGATCCGCTCGAACATCAAGGTCGTTATCGCGATGCCCCAGCCTTCATTCTCCGCGCCTACCAGCATGTTTTCAGGGACTTTGACGTTGTCGATAAATATTTCGTTGAACTCCGATTCCTCTGAAATTTGTTTAATCGGTCTGACCTCAACACCGGGAAGTTTCATGTCCATCAGGAGGTAACTGAGCCCCTTATGTTTCGGCACATCGGGATTGGTCCTAACCAGCAGCATGCACATATCGGCATATTGAGCCGAGGTTATCCACACTTTCTGGCCGTTAACAAGATAATATCCATCCTTCTTTTCGGCTCGAGTGGAGATACTGGCGGCATCTGAACCTGAATTGGGTTCGCTGAACGCCTGACACCAGATGTGAGTTCCATCCAACAGCTTGGGGATTAAGTCCTTTTTTTGCTCTTCTGTTCCCACGGCAAAGATGGTGGGCAGCCCCATGCCGAACCCAATGGAGTTCACGTTGGCCGCGTGGGCAATGGCATAAGGATTCAACTCCTCGGTCACAATAATTTCTTCCATCAGGGTGCCGCCTCGCCCGCCCAATTCCCTGGGATAACGTATGCCCGCATACCCTCCGTCAGAGAGCTTTTTCTGGTAGCTACGGTAGGCGTTGATACGGTCCTCCACGGTATCGAGTTTTGGAGGAGGCTCATTGGCGGGGAAAGTTTTCTCCAACCAGGATTTGAATTCATTTCGGAATTCTTCGCCCGCTGGGGTAAATCGATAGTCCATTTCCGGCTCCTTTCTTAAGAGCTATTCAGGTTTTAAGGTAACGGACTTACTCCGTCATTACCTTCAAACGCGGTATTCAAGCGAGAAGGAAAACGGCCTTTCATATTATTTTACTTGTGAGATTCTGATCTATATTAGCGAACCTGAGTCAAGTCCTCAAGCTGTTTTTAAAAAAGTCAATAATCCGGTTTATTTGCGGTGCTCATGAGATCAGCTAAAGGACGAAGTTTTGCAAAGGTCTCTCAAGAGTGAACCGTTCGGCAACGGTCACGATATTAAAGCAATCTGTAATGCCGTATTCCTTATGAAGAGAAGGGACTCAAAAGGCATATACTTTTTAAAATGTTTTGGAGCGATTCTAAGAGGGTCATTAAGAACGATTTTTTAAGTGGATTTTATTTGGTGGGCTTGATTTTAAAATTAAACGATGATCCAGGTATTGTTTGTGAAAGACCTTGGAGGGTGAACCCTCCAAGGTCACATAATTTTAAACTCCGAGAAGCCGCATAACCTCTTCCCGGTGGTAGGCGGAATCACCAAGTGTTACCTGGTTGAACTTAGCCCGCTTGAGGTAAAAGTGCATATCATGCTCCCAGGTGCAGCCGATGCCGCCCAGAACCTGGACACCGGAAGTCGTTACGTTCCGGTAAGCATCCGCTGCAAAGGCTTTTATCGCTGAGGCCGCGATAGAGGCTGTTGTAGGCTCCTCCTCTTCCATGGCCCAGGTTGTATAGTAAAAGAGTGAACGAGCGCCTTCCACGTCAACTAGCATATTCGCGCATTGATGTTTAATTGCCTGAAACGCGCCGATGGGCTGATTGAACTGGTGACGGATGTTAGCGTACTCAACCGCTATTTCCATTGCTTTCTGAGCGCCTCCAACGCTGTCAGCGCCCAGTGCGATCTGCGCTTTCTGAAGAACCTTTAAAAGAGGTCCCCAGCCTTTATCGACTTCTCCTAAAACATCGTCCTTGGAAACCTTGACTCCGCCGAATTTAACTTCACACTGCTTCCGGGTTCGGTCCATGGTTACCAGAGGAGTAATGGAAACGCCTTCAGCCTTGGTGTCAACAAGGAACAGCGTGACTCCCTGAGCCGGGTCATCTCCCGCTTCGGTGCGGGCGGCGCAGACCATGAAGTCAGCGGTATGAGCGTCGAGTACAAAGAGCTTGGTTCCATTCAAAACGAACCCGTCACCCTCGGAGCTGGCTTCCATCTGGATATATCCCGGGTCCGGTCCACTGTCAGGTTCAAATAAAGCCAGGGTCCCTCTTGTCTCACCCGTGGAGATCTTAGGGAGATAAGCTTGCTTTTGCGCGTCATTCCCGGCTTCGATGAGAGCCTCGGCCGCCAGCACCACCGTCGAAAAGTAGGGTCCGGTACTCAGGGCGCGGCCCATCTCCTCCAGCACAACGCAAAGGTCGGTCAAGCCCAGGCCGATTCCATCATATTCTTCAGGGATACGCAGGGCCATCCAGCCCATTTCAGCCATTTTGGCCCATATTTCATCCGTGAATCCACGCTCATCCTCAAACATCTCCCGGACATACTCGATAGGGCATTCATTTTCGAAAAATCTGCGAGCCTGGTTTCTGATTTCAACTTGATCTTCATTGAAACTTATATCCATCGGTTTAACTCCTTTCTTTAAGGGCCGCTCGAGCCATGTCTTTGGGCAAGCCCAGTACACGTTCACCGACGATATTCCTTAAAATCTCCGCGCTTCCCGCTTCGATAGTATTACCCTTGGCGCGTAAGAACGTATACTGCCAGAAGCCGTCATCCATATTAATGGCAGAATCTTTCATCAGCTGGTTGTAAGGGCCTTCAATATCTAAGGCCAATTCGCTCATCCTTTGATGGAGTTCGCTCCAGATGATTTTGCCGATAGAACCCTGCGGGCCGGGAACACCGCCCTGGACCACCTCGCTGAGGCCCCGGAATCCATTATATTTTAAAACCATAAGCTCGATATAAGCCTGGGCCAGTTTCTGTCTGATCATAGCGTTTTCGAGCACGGGTTTTCCGCTGCGCTTGACATCCTTGGCCATCTCCAATATTCGATGGAACTCCCTCATGAAGGCGTTTGCCGTGTTCAAGTCACCCATAACGCGCTCGAACATCAAAGTGGTGAGCGCAATACCCCAGCCTTTGTCTTCCTCGCCTACCAGCATGTTCGCCGGGATTTTCACGTCGTCTAAAAAGACTTCGCAGAACTCGCTTTCATCAGTGAGCTGCTTGACGAGCCGGACGTCTACGCCGGGCAGAGTCATGTCCATCAAAAGGTAGCTGAGTCCCTTATGTTTGGGGACATCAGGATTGGTGCGAACCAGAAGCATGCAGTAGTCCGCGATATGGGCCGAAGATGTCCATATCTTCTGTCCGTTGACTACATAGTGGTCGCCTTCCCTGACGGCTCGCGTGGAAACGCTGGCCAGGTCGGAGCCGCTGTTTGGCTCACTGAACCCCTGACACCAGATGTGAGTCCCATCGAGAAGTTTGGGCAGGAACTGCAACTTCTGTTCCTCGGTCCCCTGGGTGTTGAGCACAGGACCGGCCATACCCATTCCGATGGCGTTCAACCCATACCCATGTGTCGCGCCGTAAGGCGCCAACTCTTCCGCCACGATGATTTCTTCAATCATCGTGCCTCCTCGTCCTCCATATTTTTTGTCGTAGCGAATACCAGCGTATCCGGCGTCAAAGAGTTTTTTCTGAGTACTCCGATAGGCGTTAACCCTATCCTCGATGGTTTCCATCTTGAGCGGGGCCTCGTCTTCGGGGAAGGTTTTGGCCAACCAGGCCTTGACTTCCTTTCTGAATTCTTCATCTTCCGGATTAAAGCGATAATCCATTTCTTACTCCTTTCTTCAGGATATGATTGATCTTGGCAGTAAGTACAAAGGTAAATTGATTTTCGCCTCACTTACGGCCGCAAGACCGGTTCATAACGCTTCATGTCGTTACTCATTTGTCTTAGCATGAAGTTCACGCAATTCCTTGCGCATGATCTTGCCGATGGGGTTTCGAGGCAAGGCGTCCAGGAATTCGACAACTTTAGGGGTCTTGTACTTGGCAAGGTGCTCCTGGCAGTGCTGGATAATTTCCTCTTCTGTGACAGTTTCCCCTTCTTTGAGAACCACATAAGCCTTGATTTCTTCCCCCATTACAGGATCGGGTATTCCTATAACTGCCGCGTCAATGACCGCAGGATGCAAATGTAAAACCTCATCGACATCGCGCGGGACGATATTGAATCCGCCTCTGATAATCAGATCCTTCTTCCTCTCCACGATGTAGAGGTACTCATCCTCATCTATCTTAGCCATGTCTCCGGTATAAAGCCAACCGTTTTTGAACGTTTTAGAAGTTTCTTCCGGCAGCTTGTAGTAACCGGGTGAGATATTGGGACCCTTGACAATCAGTTCACCAAGTTCTCCAACGGGGACCTCGTTATCATTCTCATCAACTATCTTGACCTCAACGCCGGGGATGGCCTGTCCGATGGAACCGGGTTTGCGTTTACGGCCTCGATAATGAGTGCTGACCACCGGGGCCGCCTCGGAGAGGCCGTATCCTTCCAGGATAGCGACGTTAAACTTCTCTTCAAAAGCCTTTAGCACCTCAACTGGCAGAGGGGCCGACCCCGAACCGCATTCGTTCAGAGAGGAAAGGTCGTATTTGTCAACCTCCGGGCTGTTTAACATCATGGCGTACATGGCCGGTACTCCGGAAAAGCCGGTTACCTTGTATTTTTCAATGAGCTTGCAGGCCCCTTCAAGGTCGAACCAGGGCATTAAAACATTTTTATTTGGAAAAAGCCAGCCCGCGTTCATCACGGTTAAACCATAAGAATGCGAGAGCGGAAGAACGTGAAGCCCTATTTCCTCCGGAGCCCGTTCTCCAGTTTTGGCGCCGCTTTGGGCGTTTGTGTATAGATTCTTATGAGTCAGCATTACACCTTTGGGCACTCCAGTGGTCCCCGCAGTATACAGGATAACCGCCAGATCATCTTCTTTGATGTCTACATCTGGCCTCTCATCGGAGTTTTCAGCCAGGAGTTCTGAATATTTAATGGTCCCCGGAATATCCTCATCCTCCACGATAATTACGTGTTTCAGAGTATCAATGCCCTCTTTGGCAATCTTTACCTTTTCCATAAAGGCGGAGGAGGTGATAATCGCCACGGCTTCCGAATTCTTTAGAATATGGGCCACCTCTTTTTCCCCCAGCAGGAAGACAACAGGAATGATGATGCCGCCCGCTCTCAGGATTCCCTGGTAGCTGATAATGACATCAGGAGAATTCATGAGCATTACAAGTACCTTGTCTTGCGGTTTAACACCCAGTTTCATCAACCCGTTCGCCAGCTTGTTGGCGGATTTGAAAAGCTCCACATTCGTATATTCTTTGTCGTTGAAGATAATCGTAGTTATTTCACCAAACATTTCGTAATTTTGCTCAGCAAGATCAACCAAATTCATTGTCTCCCTCCTTCGATTCGGCTAGTTTTAATAATCCAGATTTTTTCAGCGCGAGCGCAAGACGATCTTTATTCAGCTTTATTTGAGCCGGTCGCGGCCAAACCCCAGTATGTTACGAGCGATGATCAGCATTTGAATCTGGCCGGTGCCTTCAAAAATGTCGTTGATTTTACAATCACGCATCCATTTTTCCAACAGCCAATCGCAGGAGTAAGCCTTAGATCCCAACACATCGACGCATTTTTGGGTGACCAGTGTGGCGGCCCGTCCGGCTTTGGCTTTAGACATGGAAGCCTCCAGGCTGTTCCTGATGCCTTTATCCATCATGGATGACGCACGCCAGACCAACAGACGCGCAACTTCCAAATTCGCTTCCATTTCGAGTACATCCCTCTGAACGGCGTTCAATTGATGCTGGCCAAGGTTATAAGGAAATGTGTAACCTTCGGCTTCCAGTTGTTCCTTGGTAAACTCAAGCGCTGCTCTGGCCACGCCGATAGCCATGGCGGCCACTCCGGGTCTGGTAGCGTCAAAGGTTGCCATGGCTCCGCCAAGACCCTTCTTTTTTTCTTTGACCTCCGGGCTGCCCAGGATGTTGTCATACGGGATACGGCTGTCTTCAAAGAGGATTGAGGCCGTATCTGAGGCCCGGATGCCAAGCTTGTCCTCGACCTTGGTCACAGTCATGCCTGGTGTGCCTTTTTCTACAACAAAGCTCTTGATCGCGGCCCGGCCCATACTCTTATCAAGAGTGGCCCAAACGACCACAGACTCGCACCGATCACCAGAAGTTATAAAAATCTTCTCACCGTTTATGATCCACTCGTTTGTATCGGGGTCAAGCTTGGCTGTGGTCGTGATGGCGGCGGTGTCTGAACCCGCGCCTGGTTCGGTGATGGCCATGGCCGTGAACTTGCCTCCCAGGCGAGCCTTTTGTTCGGGCGTGCCTACCGCCTGTATGGCGGCGTTACCCAAACCGGCCAGGGGGAAACAAAGCATGATGCCCGCGTCACCCCAAGCCATTTCTTCCGCTGTCACCACGCCGGCGACGCTTGGTTCCATGGGGATGGCGGGTTTGGGTTTTTCCTCTTTTCCCTCTTCCTTTTTCTTTTCCTTCGGAGTTGCTTTGGCCATGTTTTCGACCATGTCGTAAAGCTCTTGAACTTTTTCGTGCTCATGGTCGTCATAATAACGGGCGATCTTTCGGAAAAGACCGGCGGCCAGGCCGTGAGTCCCTTTCAGGGCCATCTTAGTTGACGGCAATAGCTCAAAGTCTATCATTATATTCCTTCCTCCTTGAATAACGTTTTAATAATCAGTGACTCAGACGATTGACCATTATTTTGGCGTCCAAAGATTGGTGTCATCCAACCGCCAGACCTTCCATGGCCGAAAAAGCCCGGCCGTTCCTGAACCACATCTCCACCGGATGCTCACGG
>JAFDLS010000009.1 GCA_019306365.1 Deltaproteobacteria bacterium | reverse complement strand
TTAGCACGAATTAGGGGGAAAATGACTCAGCCAGAGCCACTTTCCCCCATGAAAAACACTTAGCTCCTCACCGGAGAAGCAGTACAGGTTCAGTTAGGTGCCCATTTCCCAGGAAGCAAGGTATTTTTGTTGATCCTTGGTCAGGGTGTCTATCTTAATCCCCATGGCTTTAAGCTTTAACCTGGCGATTTCATCATCTATTTCTTCGGGCACCGGCATAACTCCCATAGGAATATTGCCTTTATTTTTAACAATAAACTCCGCCGATAGGGCCTGATTGGCAAAACTCATATCCATGACACTTGACGGATGCCCTTCGGCTGCGGCCAGATTAATGAGCCGCCCTTCGCCAAGGACATAAATACGTTTACCGTTTGTTAGCGTGTACTCCTGGACAAACTCCCTGATCATGCGTTGTTTGGTACAAACTTTCTCCAAACCAACAAGATCCAATTCCACGTTGAAATGCCCGGAATTGGCCACGATCGCGCCGGTTTTCATCTTCAAAAAGTGCTCTTTACGAATTACGTTAATATCGCCGGTGAGGGTGCAGAAAAAGTCGCCGATTTCCGCAGCCGCCGCGATGGGCATGACCCTGTATCCGTCCATAACCGCTTCCAGGGCCTTTAGAGGATCCACTTCAGTCACGATGACGCTCGCGCCCATACCGTGAGCCCGCATGGCCAACCCGCGTCCGCACCACCCGTAACCGCAAATCACGAAATTTGTACCGGCCACCAATCGATTTGTGGCGCGGATGATGCCGTCAATAGTACTCTGGCCCGTGCCATAGCGATTGTCGAAAAAATGCTTGGTCTTGGCGTCATTGACGGCAATAATGGGATATTTAAGAGCATTCTCCGCCGCCATGCTTGTCAGCCGGATGACGCCGGTGGTGGTTTCCTCGGTCCCGGCTAAAACGTGCTTGACCAAAGACTGGCGTTCCGAATGCAGGGTTGAAACCAGGTCGGCCCCGTCATCCATGGTGATCATAGGCTTGGCGTCAAGGGTCGCGTTGATGTGCTGGTAATAAGTCTGGTTGTCCTCACCCTTGATCGCGAAAGTGGCTATCTTGTCCTTCTTTACCAAGGCTGCGGCTACGTCGTCTTGAGTGCTTAAGGGGTTCGAGGCACAGATGAAAACCTCGGCTCCGCCCGCCTTGAGGGTTCGAGCCAAACTCGCCGTTTCCGTAGTTACGTGCAGACACGCCCCTATCCGAACGCCTTTGAGAGGTTTTTCTCTGGTGAATCGGCGTTTTATTATATTCAGGACCGGCATATTTTGGTTGGCCCATTCGATGCGCAGCTGGCCCTTTTGAGCTAAATTAAGATCTTTAACATCGCTGTTCATTTTATCTTCAACTCCTGTTTGCTTTTTCTCGGCATCAACCGGGGAATGTGAGCATATCTGATGATAAGAGCGTAATATCTCAGTAACTATTTTACAGCTTCCAGCAGTTCTTCAGTCTTGTCCACCTTTTCCCAGGTGAACTCAGGTTCCTCTCGGCCATAATGGCCATAAGCTGCTGTCTTTTTATAAATCGGCCTTAGCAGGTCGAGATAGGCGATCATGTTCGCGGGCTTGAAAGAAAAAATCCTGCGCAGGCCCTTGGCGATTTTTTCGTCATCGACTTTACCGCTGCCAAAGGTGTTGATCATCAAAGACACCGGCTCGGGGCGCTGCGGTCTACCTTGGAGGGATCTTTCCCTGAAAAGCAGCCGCCTCCATGACTGCCCTGACCGCCATAGGTATCCACAATGATCTTCCGGCCTGTCAGCCCGCAGTCCGCCGCGGGTCCGCCAAAAACGAACCGGCCTGTGGCGTTGATAAAAAGCTTGGTGTCACCATCGAGTAAATTCGCCGGGATAACCTGTTTGATTACTTCTTCAATAACGGATTCCCTGACGACCTTTTCCGACACATCAGGTGAATGCTGCGCGGCAATAACCACGGCCTCAATCCTTTTAGGTTTCCCATGATCGTACTCGACTGTCACTTGAGACTTGCCATCCGGCCGCAGGAAATTCAAAACTCCATGCTTTCGAACCTTAGCCAGCCGTTGAGTTAATTTGTGGGCGTAAAAAATAGGCATGGGCATCAATGTTTCGGTTTCATCGCAGGCATAGCCGAACATAATGCCCTGATCGCCAGCGCCCTGCTCATGATCTTCCGCGCCATTAACACCCATCGCAATATCCGGTGACTGTTTGTCAATGGAAGTAATCACGGCCCATCGTTATATCCGATTTCTTTTATTGTTTTTCGGACCACGTTTGGCATATCGACCCAGCATTCAGTGGTGATCTCCCCGGCTATTACGGCCATACCCGTAGTCACCAGAGTCTCACAGGCAACACGGCCTTTTTTATCCTCAACCAGGACCGAATCTAAAATAGCGTCAGATATTTGATCCGCCACTTTGTCTGGATGTCCTTCTGTAACCGATTCAGATGTGAATAGATAACTAGGACTCATAAAAATAGTACCTCCTCTTTTTAAACCGAACCCCCAAATTTTTTATTTAACTCTATTGATCTATTACCTGTCAAGCCTGAAAGCCTGCCGTCTTCGTTTGAAATGACCGGTTGGGATGATTGCCAGAATTACGTTCCATTTGAAGCGGGATCAGAAAAAACAATCCGACCATCCCGGGCGCAATATTTATAAAACCATTTATTGAATCAGTTTATAGAGAATAAGCTCAATCAGCGTGTTAAACTTCAGCCTCCACGCTCAAGCCCGCACCGGTAAATACATACCCAACCTGCCAACCACCCTTGAAAACTGCAAGGGGTAAATGAATTTCGGCGAGGGTTCAGTTTAATCCCCCGTGTTAACCGGGGTTGATTTTCAGCCCGTTATTAGTTCAAGCCAGATTTAAGGACGCTTTGTCTATGATCACTTCATCGTGACCAGACATTTTGCGAACCATACGATTTTTTTCGTCCACAAAAACGAGGTCCGGCTTACTATCTCGCGCTTCATCTTCGCTGCAGACAGCGTAACTGACGAGAATAACCAGATCGCCTCGCGCGCCCTTACGGGCGGCGGCCCCGTTGAGGCAGACTACGCCCGAACCAGGCTCGCCTTCAATAACGTACGTTTCGAAGCGCTCTCCGTTGGTGACGTTTAAAACCTGAATCTTCTCAAAAGGAAGTAAATTGGCCGCGTCCATAAGAAGAGTATCCAGGGTCAGGCTGCCTTCATAATGAAGGTCCGCCTGAGTTACCGTGGCACGATGAACCTTTGATTTTAACATTACTCTTTGCATATCAATTCCATAAAATATATTAGCTTTAATAAGCCGTAATGATCGCGTTGTCTATCAGCCGGGGTTTTCCCACGACGGCTGCCAGAGCCAGAAGCGCTTTACCTTCTATCACCTCGACCTCCTCCAGAGTTTCAGGATCGACCAGAACGGCGTATTGAAGTTGGGTGTATGGCTGGCTCTCAATGTGTTTTTTTACCGCTCGAAGAATTTCAGCCGCGGTCCGCTGGCCCTGCCGGGCCATCTCTTGAGCCAGCTTCAGCGCCTCGGATAAAGCCAAAGCGCTCTTTCGCTCACCAGGCAAAAGGTGAACGTTCCGAGAACTCATGGCCAGACCATCTTCCTCCCTCACAGTAGGCTGGCCTACGACCTCCACGTCCATATTCAAATCCTTGACCATACGCTGGATAACAACTAACTGCTGGAAGTCCTTTTGACCGAAGACCGCCAGGTGAGGCCTGACGATATTGAACAGTTTAGCCACCACTGTGGTTACACCCTGAAAATGGGTAGGGCGGTTAACCCCGCAAAGAACCCTGGTCAGTTTAGCGACTTCAACATATGTCTGAAACCCGTCGGGATATATTTGTTCCGGGGCTGGGTTAAAGACCATGTCAACTGGAATGGGTTTCATTAATTCAAGGTCGCGATCCAGATTCTGCGGATATGTTTTGAAATCTTCAGTAGGGCCAAATTGGGCAGGATTGATAAAAATACTGACTACGAGCGAGTCACAGTGGGATCGGGCATATTTCATCAGGCTCAAATGCCCCTGATGAAGATAACCCATGGTTGGTACGAAACCGATTTTCATACCATTGGCCCGCTTTTCGCGAGTCCAAGTCTTCATTTTTTCTGTTTCGGTTATTAACTCCATAATCACGCTCCAGGCAAAAAGTCCCGGGCCCTTTTCATGTTTGTTCCAGGCTTTTATTTTCCCTTGCCTAAGACGAGCTAAAAACCCTGCCTGGCTGTTAAAGGGAAAAACTCCTCAAAATTCGACCTGAGTTAATCCAGACTATTTTCCGGGATTATATTGTCTTTCTGACCTATTGATCCTAATCCCCTGTTAACTGGCAACCAGCGCCGTTTATTTCTTAGCCTATTATAGCCGCTTTGTCAAATCTTGCAATGTTTCAAGACCGAATTTCTTGAAGCTCATATATAGCGTTGGCCAAAATCGCGAACTCGGCAGGGCTTAAGGTTTCGGCCCGCCGTGACGGTTCTATTTCAACCTTTTTCAAAGCGCCGTCGACCGCCGCAGGCGTGAACGCTGAGAGAAGCGCGTTCCTGAGGGTTTTTCGGCGCTTCGCGAAACCAGCTTTAACCACTTCTTTAAAAAATCGTTCTGAAAGAAGGGCCGGTTCGAGGGTCTCTTTAAAGATAATTTTAAGCATGGTTGAACCGACCTTTGGCCGCGGGAAAAAAACCGCTGTTCCCAGGTCTAACAGACGAACCACTCCCGCAAAATAGGTAAAGACAACACTCACCCGCCCGTAGCTTTTCGTTCCCGGCGCAGCTGTCAGCCGGTCAGCCATCTCACGCTGAAACATCAAGACCGCCGAGGTCACCACCGACCGATCATCAAGAAGTTTGAACAGAAGCGGGGATGATATTTGATAGGGGAGGTTGCCCAAAACAAGAAAACGCCCGCCAAACTCAGCCGCCAGTTTCCTGAAATCAGTCTCCAGAATATCGCCGGAAATAATCCTCAGCCTCTCAGGCGCCGCAGGCCGAACCTCTTCCTCAAGAAATTTTACCAACCCCCGGTCCACCTCAACGGCCACAACCGTGCAGCCCCTTTCAAGGAGTGGTTTGGTCATGGCCCCCAGGCCCGGACCAATCTCGAGAACCGGAATTTTCGGGTCCAACCCCGCCTTATCAAGAATCCCCCGGATAACGCCGGGGTCCATGAGGAAATGCTGGCCCCGCCCTTTTTGAGCCGTGAGTTTCCTCTCTGCCAGGATTTTTCG
The DNA here is from genome assembly GCA_019306365.1 of Deltaproteobacteria bacterium. Taxonomy (GTDB): domain Bacteria; phylum Desulfobacterota; class Desulfarculia; order Adiutricales; family JAFDHD01; genus JAFDHD01. Next base: position 32,619 of record JAFDLS010000009.1, on the reverse strand, counting down.
TGGAGAACTCACCCTATTTCCTTAAAAACCATGACAATCGGCCTTCCTCAAAAGATCATGCCGATATCGGTTTCGGTACTCTGGAATAAGCGTCGGCGGCCAGGTCTAAAAAGTGACCCGCGGCCAGGTGGTAATAACCCGCCGCAGCGATCATGGCGCCGTTATCAGTACACAGGTTAATCGGCGGTAAGATAAAGGGGACATCATATCGCTTCACAACCTCAGTCATTTCCGTCCTCAGGCATTGATTAGCCGCCACGCCGCCAGCCATAATCAAACCTTTGACCTTTATTTGATCGAGCAGGGCCGAGGTTTTACCGGTCAAAACCTCAACCACGGCTGCTTGAAAGGAAGCTGTTAAATCAGCCATGTCCTTTGGCCCGATTTCGCCCCCCTCAAACTCACGGTTTACAAGAGTTAAAACCGCCGTCTTAAGGCCGGAAAAAGAAAAGTCCAGCCCCTGTCCCCACATTGGCCGGGGCAGTTTAAAGCGCTGCCCGTCTCCCCTGCTGGATTGAGCTTCGATGGACACACCCCCCGGATAAGCCAACCCTAAAAGCTTGGCCACCTTATCGAAGGCCTCACCGGCCGCGTCGTCCCTGGTCTGACCGTAAAGCTCAAACTCCATGGGCCCCCGGACAAGGTAAAGATTTGTGTGTCCCCCGGAAACAACCAGCGCGGCAAGGGGGAAGCCGGGGATGTCGCCCGTCAAGAACCCGGCGGCAATGTGACCCTCCAGATGATTGACCCCGACTACCGGAAGACCTGTCGCCAGCGCCAAAGACTTGGCAAAATTGAGGCCGACCAATAATGATCCAACCAATCCCGGCCCCTGTGTGACGGCTAAACCGTCAAGCTGGGCCAGATCGAGTCCGGCCTGATTCAGCGCTTCTTCAACCACAGGCACAATCACTTCCACGTGCCGGCGTGACGCCAGTTCCGGAACCACCCCCCCGTATCGGCCGTGAAGGTCAAACTGAGTGCGTACCACATTGGACCGGATTACCCGGCCATCCTCAACCACGGCCGCCGCCGTTTCATCACAAGATGTTTCAATTCCAAGAATCTTCATAAAATTTTCTGAAATATAAAATCCTCGCAGCCTGAAGAGGCTGCGAGGGATCAGTCACGTCTTCTATTTTCAACCAAAATTATCTCTTGCCCTGGATAAATTCCTCTACGATGCGAACTTCCTCCTTGCTCCCAATGATCAACGGCACCCTTTGGTGCAGTTCTTCAGGAATAATATTCATGATCCTCTGAGTGCCGTCGCTGGCTGACCCGCCGGCATGTTCCACGATATAAGCCAGAGGGTTGGCCTCACACATCAATCTTAACTTGCCATGCGGCTTGCGCGGGTCCTTGGTATCCGCTGGATAAAGAAAGATACCACCATGAATCAGATTCCGGTGAAAATCGGCCACAAGCGAACCGACATACCGGGAGGTATATCCACGATGGTCAGCCTTGGGGTCCTTTAGATAGTCTATATACCGCCGCATATCCTCAGACCAGTAATAATAATTGCCTTCATTAATTGAAAAAGTATTTCCCCACTCGGGAATCTTCATGTTTTCGTGTGACAAAAGGAACTCACCGATAGAGGGGTCAAGGGTAAAGCCGTGCACCCCGTTCCCGGCGCAAAAGACCATGATAGTAGAAGATCCATAAACGAAATAACCCGCCGCAACCTGTTTATAACCCGGCTGTAAAATATCTTCCAGGGTTCCCTGATCGCATGAATCTGTCGTGCGATGCAAAACGGAAAAAATCGTTCCCACGCTAACATTGACATCAATATTAGAGCTTCCATCCAGAGGATCGAAGATAAGCAAATAATCGCCCACCGGATAATTACGCGGGATTTCGATAACGTCGGCGACTTCCTCCGAGGCCATGGCGCAAAGTACGCCGCTGGATTGAAGGCGGCGAATAATGGCATCGTTAGAAAAGTCATCAAGTTTGCGAACGGCCTCTCCCTGGACGTTCTCACGTCCAGCATAACCTATTATGTCATTCAGCCCGGCCTTATTTACCTCCCGTGAGATCAATTTCGCGGCAACGATGAGTTCATTAATTAACCGGGTAAAAGTGCCAGTGGCTCCTGACACCTCTGTCTGAGTAAGCAAAAGATGCTGAGTCACGGTAGTTCTTCCAAGCATATTAACACCTCCCCAGAAAAGGTTAGAATAATCATGCGATAATTATTAACTATAAAATACTAATGCTTAATCCTCAAAGGTTATAAATGTTTTTATTTTCTTAATCGTTTCAGTTCCAACACCCCTTATTCGCTTAAGGTCCTCAACTCCGGAAAAAGTACCCTGCCTCTGGCGAGCGGCCAAAATACGCTTAGCGGTCACCGGTCCGATTCCGGGAAGCATTGTTAAATCGCGAAACGCCATCTGGTTGATATTCATGCGCTGGCCCAGGCCCAAAAGAGTCGCTGATGACATCGGTTTCAACCTGACCTCGGATCTTCCCCCATGCTGTTCGATCACCAAAACCTTGGTCCTGTTTTCAACAGCTATATCAGGCGGATCCGAAAGCAGAGACACTCGCTCAGCTTCAAGCACCTGATGCAGCGTGGGGGAAGTGGGAAAAGACAGCACCCGGGTCCCTTCACGCGGGCTGACCACCTCCACCAAATAAGTATCATTATTCAATGGAAATGATCGTGTTTGAAACTGCCACCCATAACTGAACGTCCAGCCCAGCCCAACAAGCAGCACGGACAGCAGCAGCAGCGCCTGACACTGATTTCTATTTATTTCCAGCTTAAAAAATTACTTGCCCCTTTTTTCGTCCTTGTATAGCTTGTAATTGACACTGTCAACCAGGGCCTGCCAACTGGCTTCAAGAATATCATGTGAGACCCCGACTGTCCCCCATTTTTCGTTCCGGTCACCGGATTCAATCAGGACGCGAACCTTGGCGCCCGTACCGCGGCCCAACGATGGCAGGACCCTAACTTTATAATCCTCAAGACTCATTCGAGATAACTCGGGATAAAATTTTTCCAGGGCTTTACGTATGGCATTGTCCAGGGCATTGACCGGGCCATTGCCCTCAGCCGCGGTATGTTCGACCTTACCTCCAACCTTGACCATAATTGTCGCTTCAGCGTGAGGCGGTTCTTCTTCTTTGCTCTTCTGGGTGATAACCCTGAAGCTCACTAATTCAAAATATTTCTTGTGAGTACCCATGGCCCGGTTCATCAAAAGCTCGAACGACCCTTCGGCCCCCTCGAACTGAAATCCCTGATTTTCCAGTTCTTTGAGCTCTTTGACTATCTGAAGGACGATCGGGTCCTTGGAATTGATATCCAAACCGTACTGCTGAGCCTTGTGAATTACCGTGCTCTTGCCAGACAGGTCAGAGATCAGAATTCGCTGTACGTTTCCAACGGCGGCCGGGGGAATATGCTCATATGTCTCAGGGTTTCGCTTCACGGCGCTAATATGAATGCCGCCCTTGTGGGCGAAAGCGCTCCGTCCGACATACGGTTGAAAAGAGTTAGGCTGAATGTTGGCCAGTTCGCTTACCAGGCGGCTGACTTCGTGCAGCTGAGGCAATCCGCCCTCAATCAGGCACTTCCTTTCCATCTTGAGAATTAAAGCGGGAATAATGGAACAGAGGTTAGCGTTGCCGCAGCGTTCGCCCACCCCATTGATTGTTCCCTGAACTTGGGTTGCGCCGGCTTCCACCGCTGCCAGGGAATTGGCCACGCCCAGTTCAGCGTCATTGTGCGCGTGCATCCCCAGAAAAATCTTAGGGTATTTACGGCGCACCTCCTTGACTATCCGAGCCACCTCGCTGGGTAAAGTCCCGCCGTTGGTATCGCATAATATCAGGTAATCGGCTCCGCCAGCCACCGCCGCTTGCAGGGTCTTCAGGGCATACTCCTGGTTTTTCTTGTAACCGTCAAAAAAATGTTCCGCGTCAAAAAAAAGCTGCTTCGCGCTGGGGCGTAGAAAACTTAAGGAATGCTCGATAATTTCGAGATTACGCTTGAGGCTGATGCGTAAGGCGTCTTTTACATGCACGTCCCAGGACTTACCGACAATGGTCATCACCCTGGTTCCAGCCCTGACCATTGATTTTAAATTGGAATCCTTTTCCGGGGCACCCTTGGGATTGTGCGTGCTGCCAAAGGCCGCTACCCTGGTGTGCTTTAACGGATATTTCTTTATTTCCTTGAAAAAAGCCATATCCCTAGGATTGGATCCGGGCCAGCCGCCTTCCACATAATCCACCCCAAACCGATCCAGGCGTTCGGTTATGCGGATTTTATCCTCCAGAGTGAAGGTTACGGTCTCCGCCTGAGCGCCATCCCGCAGGGTGGTATCGTATATCTCGATTTTTTTCATTTATTCCTTGTCCAATCCAAAGGCTGAGTGAACCGCCCTTACTGCCAGTTCAGTGTACTTATCTGAGATAACACAGCTGATTTTGATCTCTGACGTGCTGATCATCAGAATGTTAATACCTTCTTTGGCCAGGGCATCGAACATCTTTGTCGCCACACCGGCGTGATTGCGCATCCCAACCCCAACCAGGGAAATTTTGGTTATGGAATCATCCCCCACAACCTTCTCGGCCCCTATCTCTTTGGCCACGTCCCGAACGAGGCGCATCGCCCTCTCAAAATCATTCATAGGCACGGAAAAGGAAAAATCCGTCGCGTCCTCGCTTCCAATACTGGTGTTCTGAATGATCATGTCAACTATAATACCAGCGTTAGAAACAGGTGACAAAATGGCCGCCGCCATACCGGGCTTGTCAGGAACCTTGGTGACAGTAATACGGGCCTCGTTACGATTGTAAACCACACCCGAAATGATCATATGCTCCATGTCCTCGTCCTCCTTAACGATTAAAGTTCCCGGTTCATCTGTCTGGGAGTGTCGGACGTGGATCGGCACGCCGAACTTCATGGCAAACTCAACAGAGCGAATCTCAAGAACCTTGGCTCCAAGGCTGGACATTTCCAGCATCTCCTCGTAGGAGACTGTTTCCAGTTTTCGAGCCTCTTCACAGATGCGGGGATCGGTTGTATAAACACCGCTCACATCGGTATAAATCTCACAGACGTCCGCTTCAAGCGCCGCGGCTAGAGCCACAGCCGTTGTGTCAGACCCGCCCCTGCCTAAGGTGGTAATATTGCCGCGTTCATCAAACCCTTGAAACCCGGCCACGGCCACAATATTGCCCCGGTCCAGCAGGTCACGTATCCGGGTGACATCAATGTCCTGAATTCTGGCCCGACCGTACAAATTATCGGTTATAATTTTGGCCTGAAAGCCTAGGAGCGACCGGGCCTTAAAGCCCAGATCACGCACGGCCATGCAAAAGAGCGCTACCGAAACCTGCTCACCAGTGGAGATAAGAACATCCACTTCTCTCGGATCAGGGCTCTCTGAAATGTCACCCGCCATCCCAATCAACCGGTCGGTTTCCCCGGCCATGGCCGAAAGGACGACAACCACCTGGTGACCTTCTCGTTTTCTGGTCTGAATGACTCGCTCAGCTACCTGCCGGATCAAATCGAGACTGCCTAAAGAGGTTCCGCCATACTTTTGAACAATTAAAGCCATAAGATTCCTTTCAATTAAATTAGTCCCACTGCTCCTTGAGCTTTTTTATTATTTTCCAGTATCCATCGTCCCGAGTTCGTAAAACAGCACGTCTGCCTCCAGACTCGATATGAGTAAGTTCCACTTCCAAATAAGGCTGCGGCAGTACATCTTTTATCTTATCGGCCCATTCCAAAGCGACAACCCCCTTACGAATAAAATATTCATCAAGCCCGGCTTCGAAAAAATCATTGCCTTCAAGCCGGTAAACGTCAAGATGAAAAAAAGGAACGCGGCCAAGGTACTCATTGGCCAGGTTAAAAGTGGGGCTGGCTATTATGTAATCCTCAGAGACCCCAAGTCCCACGGCCAGCCCTTGAATCATACAGGTCTTACCGGCCCCCAGGTTACCGATTAACGCCACCACTGAATCAGGGCCCAGCCGCTTTCCTAAAAGTCGGCCCAGCCGCCGGGTTTCGTCCGGCGTGGCCAAAAAAAATATCTCTTTCACTCTCAAATCCAGCCGGTAAAAGTTATGCCTGGACCGTCTCCTTCAAATCAGGCAATAAACCTGCTCCACAGCCCAGACAGCCAAGCCAGCAGGTCCGAGGCCAGCAGTCCGATTGGCCCTTTGGCCGCGGCGGCCTCATCCGCGGCCAGACCGTGGATGAAAACCCCCAGGCGAGAAGCGTCCGTAACGGAAAGTCCCTGGGAAACCAAACCGGCCACTATTCCGGTCAGAACGTCTCCCATACCGCCTGAGGCCATATGCGGCCCGCCGGTCGTATTAAGGAATGTCCTGCCATCAGGTACGCCGATAACGGTGCGGTAACCCTTAAGAATCAGGACAACGCCATGAGCCTTGGCAAAATCCACGGCTGAGCTCAAGCGATTAGACTGTATCTCTATCACAGTCATACCTGCCAAGCGAGACATCTCGCCGGGATGCGGCGTTAGCACAACTTCTCGTTTAGCCTTTTTCAACAAATCGGTTGAACCGGCCAATGCGTTCAATCCATCCGCGTCAATGACTAGAGGCAGTTCACAGTGTTCAACCAGTCCCCGGACAACCTCGATCGAGCCCGGCTGGGTTGAAATTCCTGGTCCCAGCGCCAGGACCGACTTACCCTCAGCCAGCTCCAAAATTCTATCAATCGCGTTGGGAGCCAGGTACCCGGGCTCCGATTCAGGCAGAGGCTCGGTCATAACCTCCGTCACCTTCTCCTCCAAGACGGTATTGAGGCTCCCGGGCACAGCCAGGGTAGTCAAACCCGCTCCGCTTTTGGCCGCGGCCAGAGAAGTCAGGGCGGCCGCGCCGGTCTTGCCTGTAGAACCGGCCACGATCAGGACGTGGCCATAATGCCCTTTGTGGCCGTCCAAGTCCCTGGACTTGAGCAGCCCTTTGAGGTTATCCTCGAGTAACAGCTCTCGGGTCTGGCCTATCTCCGCCATGACCTGAGGCGGAATACCGATATCAACGACCTCGAGCCGTCCGACAAGAACCTCGCCCGGCGGTAAAAACAAGCCCGCCTTGGGCAAACCGAAAGTTACGGTCAAATCGGCCCGCACACACGATCCCCATATGCGGCCCGTATCCGAATCCAAACCCGAAGGTACATCCACCGCCACCACGGTGCGGCCGGATTTATTGATTCGATCAATCACCTCCCGATAAAGGCCTCTGACCTCAGCGTTCAGGCCAGTGCCCAGGATAGCGTCTATTATCATGTCAGCGTTTGATAAATCAATGAGATCGGGGCCGGAATCCTCACTGACTTCAACAATCTCCAGATCAAGCTTGAAAGCGATCTCGAGATTGATCCGCGCGTCCCCATTAACCTGATCGCGGCTGCCCAGCAGATAAATCCGAACGTGAGCGCCCCAGCCATGGAAGACCCGGGCCATGACAAAGCCGTCTCCACCATTGTTCCCCCGCCCGGAAATCACGGCTATACTCCGTCCTGTTAAAAGGCCAAAATGTTCTTGCGCCAGAACAGCCGCTCCTCGTCCGGCGTTCTCCATCAATACCACACCGGGCACACCGCACTCTGAGATGGTCTTATTATCAAGCCGCCTCATCTCTTCAGCTGTAACAAAATGCATCTTAAACCTCGACTACCACAAACGCCTGGGCCAGGCCCGCTTCATCAGTCAGCGAAAGATGGCTGGCTTTCATTTTAACCTTGCGAGCGATTGAAACAGCGGTGCCTGACAGAACCAGGAAAGGTTTGCCACGAGCATTATGCTTAACCTCAATATCCCGCCACAACAATTCACTGCTCCTCAAGCCCAGCCCCATAGCCTTGGAAAAAGCCTCCTTGGCGGCAAAGCGCATGGCCAGGCATGAAGCGGGATGGGGCCGGGAACGGCATGACTCAACTTCAGCCGGTGTAAACAAACGCTTTTCAAAACGCGTTCCCCAGCGTTTCCACGCTCGATCGATCCTGTCAATTTTTACTAAATCAATTCCAATACCGTAAATCATTTTCTATCCAGGTAAATGCTTCTTTTCTATACTGTATCAACTAACAGCTTGAAATCAAAGACATTAAACTTAGGGACATCCTCAAATTATAGGAATCGAACCAGGTCAGCCATTTCCCGCACCGCCTGATCGATCCCCACCAGCACGGCCCGAGAAAGGATGCTGTGGCCGATGGAATACTCTTCCACTTCCGCCTCCAGGCCGACAAACCGTTTGATATTGGTGTAATTCAGGCCGTGGCCAGCATTGACCCTCAGGCCGAGCGCCGCGGCCAGCTTGATCGCCTCAGAGATTCCGGTAAAGAGGCGATTGGCCTCGTCTTCCGTTTCGGCGTCAGCGTAATGTCCGGTATGTATCTCCACGAAATCAGCGCCTGCGGCCTTCGCGGCCTCCACCTGCCTGGAGTCAGCGTCGATAAAAAGACTGACCAGGATGCCGGCTTCCTGCAAGGCCGTCACAGCCCGGGCGATTTCTTTTTCCTGAACCGCCACGTTGAGTCCGCCCTCAGTCGTCAATTCCTCTCTTTTTTCCGGCACCAGTGTGGACATCTCCGGTAAGATTTCCCGGGCTATGCCAAGCATTTCCTCAGTGGCGGCCATTTCCAGGTTGAGTTTGGTTTTGATCGTCTCCCTAAGCAGTCTCACGTCCCGATCCTGAATATGACGCCGGTCTTCCCTGAGATGAACGATAATCCCGTCAGCTCCGGCCAGTTCGGCCATGGCAGCTGCCGTTACGGGGTCGGGTTCCTTACCTCCTCTGGCTTGCCGAAGAGTTGCTATGTGGTCGACGTTTACTGAAAGGATAGCCACGGCTCTTCCTCCATTTGAAAAAAAAATGCACCTGGCGATATTAAAGGCCAAGTGCTTTGAGATGATAATGGTGTTTAAGACAGCCGTCTCAATAGCCTAATATCCGCCAAATTTCTTCGCTTTTGGTCTCCATCCGAGAGGCTTCGTCAGGCGACCCCTCGTGATCGTAGCCCGCCAAATGCAGGATACCATGAATTAAATAGAAATCCAACATCTCTTCCAGGGTGAATCCTCCCTTTTCGGCGTCAACCGCGGCGGTTTCCACTGAAATGACCACATCTCCGAGAAGCTGGGGATTGATTTCGTTATATGGACCTTCCTGCATGGAGAACGAGATAACATTGGTTGGGCCCTGCCGGTCAAGATAAACCTGATTGAGGCGACTGATCTCAGAGTCATCCACCAGGACCAGGGATAGTTCGGTTTCAGGATATCCCAAGGCGTCTAAGATCTTCCTGGCCTGCTCCGTTAATCGCCCCGTCTTTATCGGATGAATCGTTTGTTGATTGCTTAATTCTATTGTGGCCATTGGCCGTCTTAACCCTCAAAGAACTTTCTTTTGCCGGAAATTCAGGATAGTCAATCCGGCGATGGAAAATGCCGGTTAAAATTTTGTTAAAACTGCTGGCAATAAGGTGCAGATCTTTCAGTGTCAGCTCACATTCATCAAGCTGGCCGTCAGAGAAGATATTATTAATAACCTTCTGAACCATTCCTTGAATTCGAGCCGGAGTGGGTTCCAGCAATGTTCGGGAGACAGCTTCCGCGGCATCGGCGAGGAGAACGAGGCCAGCTTCTTTGGTTTGAGGCCGGGGGCCTGGATACCGGTAATCCTCGACGTTGATCTCTGGCTGATCCTCACCCTGACATTCCCGGGCTTTCTGATAGAAATAAGAAATAAGACTGGTGCCATGGTGCTGCTGAATAATATCAACGATATCTTGACCAAGTTTGTGCTGCCGGGCAAGCTCCACTCCATCCTTGACGTGAGAAATAAGAACAAGGCTGGACATGGAAGGAGCCAGTTTCTCGTGCTTATTGTGGCCGGACATCTGATTTTCCACAAAGTAGAGCGGTTTTTTCAATTTTCCAATGTCATGGTAATACGCGCTGACCTTGGCCAGAAGGGGGTTGGCGCCGATAGATTCAGCCGCCGCCTCCACCAAAACCCCGACGATAACGGAATGATGATATGTTCCCGGCGCCTGCACCATCAGATCCCTCAAGATAGGACGGTCAAGGTTGGCCAGTTCCATGAGCTTGATGTTCGTGGTGTATCCAAAAATCATCTCAATGAGGGGAATTAAGCCGGTGACCACTATCCCGGCCAGAAGACCGTTCAGCAGGCCCGCCCCGCATTCAATCAAGGTTTGATATGATAAAAAGTTTTCATAATAAAGACTCAGGCCAAGCAGCACACCTATGTTGACCAGACCAACCAGAAGGCCTGATTTAATAATCGCGCCGCGTTCATGAGCGCGGCCCACCGAAACCAGACCAACCGTCGCGCCAATGAAATAAAAAAAGGACAGGACAAAGCTTTCTAATAAAAGACCGGTTAATATTGAGATCGAAACGGCATATAGAATGGCTATAACCGGTCCCAGGAAAATGGCCGTCACCATCCCGCCTGCCGCCAGAGGAACCATGTAGAGAAGCGCGCTCTCCTCCAGATTAACCCCGCCTCGAGCCGGGGGTTGGCCGACCAACGAGGCCGCGTCGGCCAGAAGCAGGCTTATAACCAGTAAAAAGGATAGGAAAATAAGGTCTTTGTCCGATAATTTAAATTCGTGGAAATGCCTGAATCCTGTGATGTAAATCACGCCCAAGAAAATAATGGCCAAAATGAAGACGCCTCCAAGGCGAGGAAACCCATTAAATTCAGCTTTAGATCGAGTCAGGGCCTTGAGTTTCAAGCTGGCCAACTCATCAACCCTTTGCCCTTCACGGACTATCATCTCACCGCGTTTGACCTGAAAGTAAACTGGCGAGACCTTACGAACAGCTTCCATGCGCCGCTTCACCGCCTCTGCCTGATTCAAGATTAAATTAGGCTGCAGGATGGAGCGAGCCACAGTCACTATGGCCTTTATCTGGCGCGGTTTGAAGTCGTCCCGAAATAAAAGAACCTTGGACATAACCACCTGCTGGATATGGCTTAAACCAAAAAAACCGGACGTATCCGGATACGTTTTCTCTTTCTTGGAGGAAAGATAACGCACCGTGACCCGTTGATTCTCCGGGGTTGAGAGCAGGTCCCGGTCGGCCACTATTCCGCGTTCCATGATTTCCGTCACCAGCTGGCTGATGACCTCTTCAACCCGAAGGGAAAAATTGATTTGGGCAAACGCTTCAAAGGTTCCGCTTTGAGCATCCAGGCTGAAAGTTGAGTAGAATCTCTTTTTAAGTTCCGTCAAGGATTGAGAATCAGAGGGGGGTGGGATGTCGGCGTGTTCTCCAGAGATGTCAGACAAATAAGGCCGGTAAAAAGAACGTCCCTCGTCAAAGGCGCTGTGTATCAGCCCCCGGGCACGGATGACGGCCTGGTCGTTCAGGTCAAAAACCGGCGACACACTGCGGCTGGCGGCCTCCCTTTTAGCCGCTGTGGAGGTCTGGTCCAGTATCATCAAGTCCTGATCCGCCTTGATATCCTGGTCCGCCACGTCACCAATTTCCATCTCAATTTCACGGGGGAGAAACTCGGGAAAGGCCAGGAAAGCCAGAAGCAGAGCCAGAAAAAACAGCAAACAGATTCGAAGCAGGGCCGGGTTCACCATGACCCGATCTTCCGCCTTATTCCACCGGGTTGATTCCTTATTCTTGAAGCCCGGCATCTTTATCAGAAGACGGCCGATCTTTCCGTTTTTCTCAAAGGCCGAATTTCCGTTCTTTTTTTGTCTGTCTCTCGCAGACAGCTTACTGGCTGCTTGTCTCAAACTTATCATAAGATTTTATGATCTCTCTAACGAGGCGATGCCGGACCACGTCCTTTTCACTAAAGTATATAAAGCTGATACCTTCCACATCCGATAAAATCTGGCACGCCTCTATAAGACCGGACACCTTACCTTCAGGCAGGTCGGTCTGTGTGACATCTCCGGTGATAACCGCCTTGGAAGTAAAACCCAGGCGGGTGAGAAACATTTTCATCTGCTCACTGGTCGTGTTCTGGGCCTCGTCAAGTATGACAAAACAATCATTTAAGGTACGGCCGCGCATAAAGGCCAGTGGCGCCACCTCGATCACCCCCTTGGAAATCAGACGCGAAGCCTGTTCAAATTTCATCATGTCATGCAGGGCGTCATAAAGGGGCCTCAGGTAGGGATTGACCTTTTCATACAGATCACCGGGCAGGAACCCCAACTTCTCACCCGCTTCCACCGCCGGTCTCGCCAGGATGATGCGGTGGATAGAACCGGCGTTCAGCTCCGCCACAGCCATCGCCATGGCCAAATAGGTCTTGCCCGTTCCGGCCGGGCCGATACCGAAAACTATATCCTGTTTTCGAATGGCCTCGGTGTAACGCTTCTGCGTCAAACTTTTGGGGGTGATAACAGACTTATTAGCCGCGATAAAAACGGTGTCCAGGAAGATTTCCTTGAGGCTGACCTTCTCACCGCTCATAATAATGCGGATGGCGTAATCCACGTCTTGAGGGTAAAGGGGATAGCCATCCTTAAGCAGATCGTACAGCTCAACCAGAATTCTGCGCGCCAAACCGACCTCGATGGGATCGCCATCCAGGTTCACGGTGGATCCCCGCGTGTGAATCTTAAGGCCGACTTCTGACTCGATCAGTTTCAGGTGCTTTTCACGTTCACCAAATAAAGCCTTGGCCAGATTGGGGTCATGGAAGGTAAGCTTGTTGGGAGGCTCGTTAGGATCGTCATTCATATTTATATTCGAGGTTAATTACCCTCGCCTATGACTTGAATCAGAATTCGCCGTTCTCTAGGCCGGTTATCAAAATCCAGTAAAACAATCTGCTGCCATGTGCCCAGTGTCAGTCGCCCGTCTATAACCGGGACTGACAATGACGGCTTAAGCAGGGCCGCGCGGACGTGGGAGTAACCGTTGCCATCGCCCCAGCGCAAATCATGCTCGTAATTAATTCCCTCGGGAGCCAATCTTTCAATGGCCCGGGCCAGATCATTGAGGACGCCGCTCTCATATTCGATCGTGGTTAAAGAGGCGGTCGCCCCTGGGACGAAGACCAAGAGAATCCCATTGGTTATTTCGCTCTTATCCAGTTTTTCCTGAACCTGACCCGTTAGATCAATCATATCTGTTCGGGCAGACGTTTTTAAAAATATTTCATAGCGCTGGATCAGCATTTCAATCACTAACCTCTATAGGCGGTCTCTTTAGCACATTATTCACCCAATGTGCAAGCTCATTCTTCAGCTCCCTCAAACCCACTCAGCGCCTGCATCCCCAGCCTTACGCGGGTGGATTAAAACAACTTGACTGAACATTTCGATCCCGTTATTATCAAAACACTACTTCCATAAGGCAAAAAAATATGAACGGCCTTGACATCGTTATTCTTGTTATTCTTTGCTTTTTTCTGCTTAAGGGCTTCATTCGAGGTTTCATTAAAGAGATCGTTTCCATTGTGGGCTTGCTGGTAGCTTTTTTTCTGGCTATTTTGTACTACCCTCAAACCGCCGATCTTCTCGAACCTTTCCTGGACAAGTTATCTTACCGTAATCTACTCGTCTTGAGCTTCCTCTCTCTATTTCTGGCCACATACATCATTGTCATCGTCCTGGGACTGCTCCTGGACAGATTCATAAAAATATCCATGGCCAAGCCTTTGAACATCATTCTCGGAGGGGTGGTGGGTCTCATAAAGGGCGTATTTCTGGCTTCACTTATGCTGATAGTGATTACAGGTTTTCTCGAACCCAAATCGCCTCTTCTGAAGGAATCCCAAGCCCGGCCCTACTTTAATTACTTCACCGATATAATGCTGAAGCTAATTCCGGGTGAACTTGAAAAATATATCAAGTTAGAACCCAGGAAACTTCCTCTAAAAATAGACAGCGATCTCCTCGATATAAAAAATCGATAAAAGATCCGCTCTTACCGAAAAAAGAATCCAGCCAGCGGCGTTAAAACCGGATACGGCTTTTCAAGGAACAAAGAAACATGAGTCAAGCCGCTTCTTCCATGACACGCATCAGCGAGGTTCTCGACCGCCTCCTTGATCCTGAAAAGGGATGTCCCTGGGATAAGGAGCAAACACCCGGCACCCTGAAAAAGTATCTACTGGAAGAAATTTATGAATTCATGGCCGCGATCGAGGAAGGAGAAATTTCCGCCATCAAGGATGAAATGGGTGACTGCTTTTTTCTCCTCATATTTATCAGCCGCCTTTTTGAAACCACCGGTCATTTCAACCTGGAAGAGGCGCTGAACGCGGCGGCCGATAAAATAATCAGACGGCACCCTCATGTCTTCGGTGAAGCGAAAGCGCTCAACCAGGCCCAAGAGGTCAAAGAACAGTGGCACGAATTGAAACAAAAAGAAGACCGGGCCGGTCCATATTTATCCAGTGTCCCACGAAATCTACCAGCCCTGATGCTGGCCCACCGCCTGACTGAAAGAGCCGGTCGAGTGAGTTTCGACTGGAACGAACCATTTCAAGTGCTCGATACCCTTGAGGAGGAAGTACGCGAGTTTAAGGAAGCCTTGAAGCAGAAGGATCAAACCAGGATTTCATCAGAACTGGGGGATATCCTCTTCACCGTGACCAACCTGGCGCGCCATTTGGAAATTAACGCTGAGGAAGCCCTTCAAACCACCAACAAACGTTTTCGTGATCGTTTCAATTATATCGAAGAGAAACTAACCGCCCAGGGGGTAACCCTCGCAGAAGCGACCCTGGCCGAGATGGATGAATTATGGGCCGAGGCAAAAGCCAGCGGCCTTTGAGAACAATCAAGAAAAAAGGCGCTAACCCAATCCAGATTGGCGCCCCAAAGTTTTTGTTATTAAGACAGGTGTATTAGGTCTCTTCAACTGTGATAGCGTCTTCTTCACAGACCTCTATACAGCTCTCACAACCTAAACATTCATCCATGTTTACCGGTTCAGCCTTTCCATCTACCATTTCAAGAACGTCAACCGGGCATACCTCTACGCATTCTTCGTCACCGACACATTTGTCTTTATCAACTGTTACCTGCCAAGCCATTTCCAATATACCTCCTTAAGAATTAATAAAAGGCGCTTGCTCGCACCCGAATCTTACTAGAAGCCTTATTAAGGCTAGCTTGTAAATCCCTTTTGGCCCAAGGTTACCGGCTCGAAATCAAACCCTGACCTTCTCATCTTCACTTGCGTCTGTATGTTAACCTTGACAATGATAAGCCCCAGATGCTTTTCTCGATAGACTTGGAGCTAAAAGTCAAGCAGACACCGCCACATGATTTTTACAACAGTAGAATTGATATTGTCAAGGAGAAAAAGTGTCTTAAATATCTTAGTCATCTGCCTGATATTATAATAATTTTAAACCAATCCTCCTATTTTCCTCGATTTGAGGCACAGACTTGACTAGACCGAAACCTCAGAATAAGCTTTTTTAGGAGGACCACTTCGAAAAAGCGATAGAGTGATTGCTGAAATTCTGTTCCGATTGAACGTGGGCCATACTATTTTTAACGGTTGCAGGTTAATGAGGAACTGATTGGATGAGACCTCTGCAAAATATCGTCCCTTAGCTGACCTCTTTGTCAGACTCAAATTTAAGTCCTTGAAATATTAGTAATATTCCTGCGGGTTAAATTTTCGCCTCCTGCGATTTCAACAAAATTACTGGTTTTGCAGTGGTCTCTGGAGGGTGTCAAATCATCATGCCGATTGCCGCCAAAAGCGCTTCCCTTGGGTGCGCTAAATATAAGGAAGGTGCAATATGATCAAATATAACGGGATCAATCATCTGGCCATGGCTACGGATGACATGGACCGAACCATCATGTTCTGGAGAGATCTGTTAGGGATGAGGCTGGTTGCGGGATTGGGCAAACCAGGAGCAAGGCATTACTTTTTTGAAATATCTACGACTGACCTGATTGCCTTTTTTGAATGGCCTGAGGTGGAACGCGTCCCGGAAAAGGACCATGGCTATCCGGTGAAGGGTCCGTTCATCTTTGACCATGTTTCGTTTGGGGTGGAAACCCAGGACAACCTCTGGGAGCTAAAGGACAAACTTGAAGCCGCAGACTTTTGGGTCTCGGAGGTGGTTAACCACGGCTTTATTTATTCGATCTACGCCTTTGATCCCAACGGGATCCCGATTGAATTTAGCTGGAATATCAGTGATGTTGATATCAGAAAGGATCCCGTAATGGTTGACCGAGTCCCTTCGGACATTACCTTTGAGGGTCCAGAGCCTCGCCCTGGCAGGTGGCCTGAGGTAAAAGCGCCCACTCCCGTTCAAGACAGGCAGATATACCCCGGCCAGGGGTACGATTTAATTGAAAAAAAGAATAAGTGGCAGTGAGCCTAAACTTTCGCTTCCATAAAAAAAGGACTTATCCATAATGCGATAAGCCCTTAACAACGCATAAAAAGAACAGTTTTAGGCTTCTGCCTCCTCCTTTACGCTCAAGGCAATCTTATAAAGCACGGTCAGCGTTGCCAAGCCTATGCCGTAAATACCCAGAGAAATCAGCAACTCAGGTATTGTGGGCACATACTCGGTCACATGATGCAATGGGGAGGGGATGAAACCCGCCGAGATCAATGCGAGTCCTTTATCAATCCAGATGGATATAAATACCAGCACACAGGCCAACGCCAGCAGCTTCTCATTTTTTCGGACAGACGGAGTAATCAGCATCGCGATAGCCGCGAAGCCAAGCGTAATGGAGAACCACATAAATGGTATGAGGAATCCCTTTCCGTGGAGACCGAAAAAGAGGTATTTGAAATGATCCATGTGTTCGGGTATCTGGCTGTAAAAAACGGTAAAAACCTCGAGAAAGAAGAAGAAAATATTAATGATGGCGGCATAGGTAACGATTTTGGCCAGCGTTTGAATCGCGTTCGTCCCCGCATCGAATTTAGTGAACTTTTTAAGAAGAAGCGAGAGCAGGATCAGAATCGCTGGACCGCCCGCGAAAGCTGAAGCCAGAAAACGAGGAGCCAGGATAGCGGTCAGCCAGTAACCCCGGCCGGGAAGGCCGGCATACAGGAAAGCGGTCACAGTATGAATGCTGACAGCCCAGGGAATTGAAAGATAGATCAAAGGCTTGATCCAACCCGGAGGTTTAACGCCCTGCTTTTCAGCCGACAGGGTAATCCAGCCGATAACGATATTAAGCAGAAGGTAGCCTGTAAGAACGATTACATCCCAGAATAAAATGGAATTTGGCGTAGGATACCTGAACATGTTTAAAAGCCTAAGCGGTTTACCTAAGTCGACGGTCACGAACAACATGCACATCAAAATAGCGGAAACGGCTAAAAATTCGCCCAGTATGGTAATTCGGCCGAATTCCTTATAATTGTGCAGGTAATAGGGCAAGACCACCATAACCGCGGAGGCGGCCACTCCAACAAGGAAGGTGAGTTGGGCGATATAAAATCCCCAGGACACATCCCGGCTCATCCCGGTGGTACCCAGACCGACAATGAACTGGTAGAGATAGGAGATGACACCCACTCCGATCACAACCATCAAAAGGGTCATCCACGCATAATACTTTTTACTTCCAAACAGTGGCTTTTCTAACATAACGACCTCATATTACGTAAAAAATATTTGGCCCAGTCCCAAGACTCGGCTTACGCCGAATCGCATACCGTTCTTTGAGGATCTTTTTTACGGGAGAGTTGGGATCTTCAAGATCGCCAAAAACGAGGGCCTCTTCCTTACATGCTTCCACACACAACGGTATCTTCCCGATAGCCAGTCTCTCCGCGCAGAAGTTACACTTTTCCACGACTCCCTTGGACCTGGTTGGGAAATCCGGGCTGGTCACTTCCAGGTACTTCCTGGGATCAAACCAGTTGAAGCTCCTCGAACCGTAAGGACAGGCGGCCATGCAGAAACGGCAGCCGATGCATCGATGAAAGTCCATCAAAACGATGCCATCCTCTCGCTTGAAGGTCGCCTTGGTCGGACAGACTCTGACACAGGGGGGATTCGTACAGTGGTTGCAGAGCACCATGAAGGGCTTATGCTCTAAACGCTCCGCCAGATTATCATATTCCTGGGCCGGGAAGGCGTTTTTAAATTCCTCATGCCAGATCCATTTTATCTCATGTTTGACGTTGTCGATTTTCGGAACGTTATGTCCACGATGGCAGGCGGCGATACAATCTTCACAGTCATCTTTGCACTTGTCCACGTCAATGACCATCGCCCACTTCTTCCCTTTTAAAGCCTTCTTATCCGTGGAATACGTTGGCTCGATCCCCTGAGCAAATGATTCTATAACGGGCTTGGCACCCAACCCCAAAACGGATAGTCCGGCTATTTTCAGGAATTTTCTTCTGCTGCTTTCCATCACGGATTCCCCTTTTCGGTGAGATGGCACTCCCAGCAATAAGGCACAACCGCTAAATAGTTATGACACTTATCGCAAAAATCAGCCTTGCTGGAATGACAATCCAAGCAGGTATTGGTCAAACTCATACTAAACGTCTTGCCCTTTTTATTTTTATAAATCCTATTTGTGTCGCGTACGACCGAAGTTCGCCAGTCGTTCAGAAGCTGCATATGGGACGACGTCATATATGAAATTTCTTCCACGCACTCCTTTTGGTCCTTGGGCAGCACTCGATCCGGTGCGATTGAGGCTTTCCCGTGATTGTACCAAAACGGGAACGTTATCAGAATGATAAAGATAACGAGTCCGGCGATGATTTTCCCTGAATCATACATCCTCATTATCCTCCGTTTCTCCAATTAGTTCTCCCCGGAGGTTGTATTCCCTCTCGTTTTCACCTTCCATGATCAGGGCGTTTGCCACCAGCTCATGGACGCCGCAGACGCCGACCTCCGGTACCCAGTATTCCATCAGAGGCGGAAGCGTGACGCGATCAATCGCGCAGATACAAGACAGCATATTCACGCCATGTTTCTGATGCACGTAGTCCACGGCGTTTGCCCTGGGGAAGCCCCCTCTAAGCCTCATTTCCATGAATTCTTCGTTATTCAGGCCCGCGCCGCCGCCGCAGCAAAAAGTCTGCTCTTTAATAGTGTTTTCCGGCATCTCGTAAAAATTGTTACAAACATTTTTGATAATGTACCTCGGCTCCTCCAAAAGTCCCATGGCTCGGGCCGGGTTACAGGAATCATGAAAGGTGACCTTTAAATGATCATTCCG
This sequence comes from Deltaproteobacteria bacterium, assembly GCA_019306365.1. GTDB lineage: Bacteria > Desulfobacterota > Desulfarculia > Adiutricales > JAFDHD01 > JAFDHD01. The sequence goes on along the minus strand of JAFDLS010000009.1, from coordinate 13,406 downwards.
GCTCGGATCCAGTTTCAGCCGGTTATTTTTAATCAGGTCGGCTGTGAATTCCGTAATGTGGACCATCTTGGTTGAGGCCGCGTTATCAAACCTTGTTCCGGTAATCGGGGAAACAGGCCCCTCCAGAAAATCAGCCGGGCCGTTCATGGTATCCATGTACTGGTTTACGACACGCCACATGTGCCCGCACTCACCGCCAAGAATCCACTTTACACCCAGTCTCTTGGCTTCGGCGTACATCTTGGCGTTGAGCCTTTTCATCACCTCATGCGAGGTGAACAATCCAAAGTTCCCGCCTTCCGAGGCGTAGGTGCTCCAGGTGTAATCAAGGCCGATATGCTCGAACAGCATGAGATAACCCATGAGGGTGTAAATACCCGGATCGGCGAAAACGTCTCCGGACGGCGTGATGAACAGGACCTCAGCGCCCTTACGGTTAAATGTCGGCTCGATCTTGACCCCGGTGTACTCCTCAATGTCATCAACCATATATTCAATGTTTTCTTTGAAGGTATGAGGCTTTAGGCCCAGGTGGTTCCCGGTCATGAAACAATTAGCCGCCGGCTCGAGAATCCAGTTAATATTACAGCCAATCAGGGTAAGCAGCTCTCGTGCCAGTATGGTAATCTCGGCTGTATCAATGCCATATGGACAGAACACCGAACAGCGCCGGCATTCAGAGCACTGATAGAAGTAACTAAACCACTCCTTGATCACATCCTTGGTGAGTTCCCTGGCTCCAGCCATTTTACCGAGGAGCTTACCGGCCTTGGTGAACTCATTTTTATAAATAGATCTGAGAAGTTCCGCCCTGAGAACAGGCATATTTTTGGGGTCGCCAGATCCAAGGAAAAAATGGCACTTATCGGCGCAGGCCCCGCATCGTACGCAGATATCCATGAAAATTTTCAAAGAACGGAATTTATCAAGCCGCTCCTTGAGACCGTCGATGATAATCTCTTTCCAGTTTTCAGGGAGCTTCCAGTCCTCATCGGTGGGCTGCCATTCCCTCGGGTTCGGCAAATCGAGTACCTTTAAAGCGCTTGCCTTGCCAGGGTATGACCATGTGCCGGGTCTGAACTCCGTCGGTGTGTCCATCCACCCCTTGCGGGGAGGCTTGTGGTCGATCTTTGCTAGCTCTTCAGGAGTCGGAATATCATTAGCCATTTTATTTAATCCCTCTCCACTGGTATTTGTGCTTCTTTCATTTGCTCTCTGAAATCATCCTCATATTCCGCATAGGTATGAACCTTAACAGGATAATTCCAGGGATTAATATGTCTGACCGCACGGTTGGTATTAGCAAGGTTTCTTGTCGGGCTTAAGAAAATGCCTCCACTGTGCATCAATTTGCTGAAGGGGAAATAGGCGACCAGCACGCTGACGTAAAACAAATGCATATAAAACAGGTAGGAAACGCCGCCGATGCCGTTATCAGGCAGCTTGGGCTGAAAACCGGCCAGACTCACGGCCAACTCCCTGACGCTAATGACATCCACCTTGAAGAAATACCGCATCAAAATGCCGGTGCCAGCGATACAAAGAATCAAGAAAAGAGGAAAGTAATCAGCGGCCAGAGAAATGTATCTGAGTTGAGGCACCACCACCCGCCGGATAAACAGGTAGGAAACCGCCGCGAAAAGGGCAAACCCGCTTAACATATAAACCGGCAGCCCAACCTCCAGCAGTCCGTCAAGCCTTGCCAGCCATGCAATAAAAAAAGGCACCGGGTCCAGGAAAAACCTGAGGTGTCTGATAACGACGGTCAAGAACGCGTAATGAAAAACCAGCGCCGCCAGCCAGAGCCAGGGGAACCCGCCGTACGCCAGTCTTGGCCCCTCCTTTAATTCAGCCCGGGTAGTCCTGAACAGCGAACGAAAAGCTAGAATTTCCAGCGCCATCCTGATAATGACTCCCACTACATTGCTGGGGTTCTCAATTCTATTCTGTTTGATCCAGGGAAGTGTTTTCTGCTGACCGCAGGTTGTCGGGATACGAAACGGGGTCGGTGATTTGCCCCATTTCACAATTCGATAAACCACTCCCAACAAGAAAATAATGACGGCGGCGTAAGGGATGATAATACCAAAAAGATACTGCAAATTCACCGCTGTCGTTCCGATCCATGGAATCAAACCGATGACAACAACTGTGAGAATTGAAAAAGCGATATTCATTAGTTGTTACCTCGTATTATGTTAGGCTCTTTGGTTTATTTGTTCCAAGCGCCGGCTTCTCGGCCGGGGACCCACCTTTTATATCATCTATATCATCGCCTGCCAGTACCATGAATCTGTTTTGTCTATATTCATTTTCCTTGATTCGATAAACTTTCTCCCGGCAGGACATATATATGTCAAAAGCAAGAAGGGCTATATCGTCTATTTTAGATTCAAACTTTATGATCTCCTCGGAGATCTGCTCGTCTTGAATCTCTTTTTTCAACTCCTGCCTGATCACCTGCTTCAGTGAAAAAATAAATTGGATGGCTTCGGAGGGTGTAAAATCCTGGACAGCCCTGATTTTAATAATATTGTCCAGGCAAGCTAAAACCTTATCCTGTTCAGCCTGATCAAACAGTTCATCAAATAACGCTTCCATTTCCATGGAAATGGTTGATCCAACCGGATTGGCGAAACGATTCTTTTTTTGCTTTAGGAATTTTGATGTTTCGGGGTCATATGTGTCGGCTATTTTGTGGAACCACTTTTTTACAATGCCCGATTTTTTTTTCACCAATAGGCTTTTTAAATCCATGTCAAAAGAATTCCTAAGGGATTCAGCGAAAGATGCAACCGCTTCAAGATTATCCTTAATTTAGAACCGCGTTTTCCCCACTGAACGGGCGTAAAAACAGCTGCAAACTCAGCGGCATTGATAGCACATACTCTAACAAACGTCAACCTGAAAACCAACTAATTTGTGAAATATTCATCAAATGAAAAAATACACCGTCATGACGGCGTTGATCCTATCGAAACACCTTTAAATAATACGCTTTTTGAATCGCGTCAAATAATGGCGGTATAAAAAACTTAAAAATGTTATCGCGAACCTGAAAGTCAATCTTCAGGTCCGGCGTGCTTTTAAAGCCGCCTGAGCCATCTGACCCACCGTTTTATTGACTAATTGACCTTTTTCGTACCACGAAAAAGATGCTTGATCGATGGTCAGGCGCTCTAATTCATCTTCCGCCTCAACCCAGGGAATACGACCAAGGCACCAGCAGGCCGCTCCCCGTACCCCGGCGTCAGGGTCATTCAGATAAGCAGGTATTAAATCGCCAGCTTCATCAACAAGGTCTGGCCTGTCCGGGGCTACACGGCCCATGGCCCAAAGCACTCCTTGCCTGAATATTTTTTCTTCTAGCTTGGAAATTATAATCGGAAAAAAGTCTTCCACCAAATCCGAATCATTGGCGCAGATTTCACCTAACGCCTCAGGCGTGGACCAGCCAATACTCCCGGAATCATCGTTGATCGTCCACATCAGGCGGCTGATGACCTTTTCCAGCAGAAAAGGATCCTCGCGAGCCACCCATCCCAGGGCTGTAATCGCCCGCCAGCGTATCAGTTCATCGGTATCGAAAAGAAATCGATTAAGCGCCCCAACCCCACGGCGATCCTGATCTAAAAGAGCGAGCAGCGCTTCCTCATTATTATCTGCGAGAAGTTTGCGAACGTCTGATTTAAGACTCATCAGCCGCTTCCCTCCGCCAGTTGTTCTCTGATCCTCGATAACCTGCCGCCAGATCAACCAAAGCCTCAGCCCAGCGAACGTTTCCCAGTGCATGCAGATGGGTATAAGTCCCTAAAACGTTACGGACTACCAATCCGTCCCGGCCTTGATCGAATCCATATCCGCGACGGACTTTTAAAACCAGATCAACCTTATCCGCCTCATAATTGAGCGGGCGCGAGTAATGAAATTCATGCCCTACCAACTCTTCGCCAACCGGGTAGTATGGATTGGGCTTCACGGCCTCCAAAATAGTGTAACCATGACCTTGAGGACGGCTCTCAATACCGAATGTCACCGGGAAAACACCGGCCATGGGATAGGTCCGGTCTCTTACTATCAACTCCCGGCCCAGATACATCAAGCCGCCGCATTCAGCGTAGATGGGCAAACCGTTCATGGCGGCTTGGTAAAATTCCTGGCGCAGTTTTTCGTTACTCGCCAGGATTTCAGCATGAGTTTCCGGGAAGCCTCCGCCCAGATAAAGGGCGTCAACATCGGGTATGGTCTTCACGGAAAGGGCTGAAAAAGTAACCAGCTTCGCGCCCAGACGCTCCAGGGCTTCCAGATTCTCCGGGTAGTAAAACTGAAAAGCCGAATCGCGAATCACCCCGATTTTAACCTGTTTTACAGATTCAGCAATCTCTTCAAACCAAACGCCTTTTTTGTATTCAAGCTCTGGAGCGCTTTTCGCCAGATTCCATAACCCATCGAGATCAAGATGATTTTCCGCCAATTCGGCCAACTTTTCAATTTCACCTTTTCCCGCTGGATGTTCCTGCCGGGGCACCAGGCCGAGATGACGTTCCGGGAGATTTTGCCCTCTGGCTCTGGGCACGGCGCCTAAAATGGACAAACCGGTTTCGGTTTCAATAGTTGACCTGACCAGGGCTTCCTGCCTGGCTGTGGCCACCTTGTTGAGGATTACTCCACCCAAACGAACCTTTGTGTCAAAATGCAGACAGCCTAGTACAACCGCCGCCAGGGTTCGAGTAGCCTTGGTGCAGTCCACCACCAGGATCACGGGGGCGTTCAGCAGTTTGGCCAGCTCAGCCGTGGAGTTGGTGCCGTCTTTATCAGTCCCGTCATACAGGCCCCTGTTTCCTTCAATCAGAGCACCGTCTGACTCCCGGCCAAGGCGGCAGGCGAAGGATTGAATCACCTTTTCAGGCGTCATAAGGTAGGTATCAAGATTATAACAGGGGGATTGAGCCGCGCTGGCCAGCCAGCCGGCATCAATATAATCCGGGCCCTTTTTAAAGGGGATTAAATTGCGGCCGTTTTTCCGCCACGCGGCCAGCAGGCCCAATGAAATGGTCGTTTTGCCGCCGCCGCCTCGAAGGGCAGCCACAACCAAACGAGGGCAGGGTAAATTCACTCTTTGTCCGAAGGGAGTTCCAACCAGGTGTGTCCGATATAAGTGTAAATGAGCTTGCCTTCAGAGACCAGGTTGGTAATGGCCTCTTTGACTTCCTTTTTATCAACGCCCACCGACCTGGCCAGAGTCCTGGCCAGGTCGGTGGGTTTTACCTTTTTCTGGCTTTGAGCCACCAAATCGAAGACTCTTTGTTTTAAGTCTTCGCGTTCCATGCACTAATCCGTGAATTTAAACTGGGTGCTGCTCCGCCAGGTGGTCATAGCGAACCGATAATCGTCTATATGAAAGGGCGTGAATGCAATATCGGTCTTTTTGAAGAATTCTTCCCAACCAATCCGTTCGGCCCACTCACCTACACGCTCATAAGAACGCGCGTCAGCGGCATAAACCTCAACGATATTTTTAATAACCTCAACAGTTTCAGGCCAACGCGGCGGATTATTCGGGAGAAACGGCACGGCCAGTTTGGAAAACTTGGGCATAGACCTGGCGTTTGAGACCTTACCGCCAACCCACAGGGCCACACCGTCACCTACCGGGTCAGCCAGAGGCATGGCCGGACACATGGTGTAACAGTTACCGCAGAACATGCATCGCTCATTATTGACCTGAACCGATTTGACCTGCTTGCCTTCCTCGTCTTCAAAGTTGTAAGGCCTGATGGCGGCCGTGGGGCAGGACGCGATGGTCGTGGGAATTTCACAGACGTTCAGCAGACGGTCATGCTCAATGAGGGGCGGCTTCCGGTGAACGCCCAGAATTGAAATGTCCGAGCAATGGACCGCGCCGCACATGTTCAAGCAGCACGCCAGTGAAATACGAACCTTGTTGGGGAGCCTTTTGTCATGAAAATATTCAAAAAGCTCATCCATGACAGCCTTAACAATACCCGAGGCGTCAATAGCCGGCGTGTGGCAATGAATCCAACCCTGAGTATGAACAATGTTGGTAATACCAGCGCCGGTTCCACCTATGGCGTGACCATCCGCTTTCAACTTGTCCTTAAGGGATTGTAACTTTGCTTCATCCGTAATGAGAAATTCGATGTTGTTACGGGTGGTGAACCTGAGAAGACCGTCACAGAACTCGTCAGCAATGGCAGCCAGGTCACGCATATGCAGGGTGCTCATCAAACGGGTACCCGCAATACGCACCGTCCAGAGTTTCGCGCCGGTTTCGGAAACATGCATTAAAACGCCTGGTTCCAGTTCCTCATGATAGAGCCACTTGCCGTAGTTTTCTTTGATAAAAGGGGTCCAGGCCGTATCGTATTTCGGAGGACCGATATCAGTAATTCTTTCTTGTTTTTCTTCTGCCATGTTAATAACCTCCTCCAGATCTAGGCCTGATGCCTTTTTCGGTATGCCTCAAGATCCCGTTCCCAACCACCTTCAACATCCTCTTCTTTGAAGAAAATATAAGGATTGGATCTTGGTTCTTTAATCATCTGCGGAATGGGATCAATTTCGACCGCTTCCAGAAAAGCGCGGTAACCCAGACGCTGAATCAGCTCTCCCACTCGCTCACGCCCATCTGGGCACCTTCGAGAATGGGAGCTTTGGCGCCGATGAGGATGGTCGCGCCGGTATCGGTTCCGGGCCTGAGAGCCTTGGTCATCACGTTGATACAATGCATGCACCGGGTGCAGTTCTTGTTGTCAATCTGAATTTCACCGTCTTCATAGCTAATGCATTTTGTCGGGCAAAGATCAATGACGTACTGTTGAATATCCAGCCCGCTCTCGGCGTAATTCTTGACCTCATCCTGGTTTATCCGAATATCATCCCGCCATGTGCCGATAATGGAGCAGTCCGCCCTGGCAATTGAAGCCACACAGTCATTGGGACACCCGGAAGTCTTAAACTTGAACTTGTAAGGCCAGGCAGGACGATGCATCTCATCCTGGTAGGTCATGGTCAGGTTATAGGTGATATCCTGGGTGTCAAGGCAGGCCCATTCACAACGCGCCTTACCTACACAGCAGCTGGGAGTTCTGAGAGCCGAACCTGATCCGCCCAGGTCAAAGCCATGCGCTGTCAGATCCGCGAAGCAGGGTTCCAAAGCCTCGGTTCGGCAACCGAGAAAGATGATGTCACCGGTGGAGCCATGCATGTTTGTAATCTGGCTTCCATGCTTATCCCAAATGTCAGCCAAAGTTCTCAACTGGTCAGAACTATAAAACTTACTGGCTGGCTGGTTGATACGCATGGTATGAAAGTGTTCGACCGAGGGGAACAGATGAGGCACATCCGTATAACGGCCGATCACGCCTCCGCCATAACCGAAAACACCGACGATGCCGCCGTGCTTCCAGTGTCCGACCTTCTGTACATATGACAATTCGAGCTGTCCCAGAAGGTCGTTGGCCGTGTCACTGCCGCCTTCCTCAGCCGCTCGCTTTAAATCCGTGACAAAGCTAGGCCATGGGCCTTTTTCAAGTTCATCTAAAAGAGGGGTCTTGTGAGTAATTGGCATAATTACCTCCAGATTTTGGGTTAATCAAAATATCTCTAAAGTTTTAGATTCAACAGTATATTGCTTAAACAACTGGCATTGTCTCCTATTGAAGACCCGGTCTCACCTCCTTCCAGCATCAACATCATCTTACTTAAGTCCATGAAGATCTTTTTTCAGCCCCTTAGAACCTTTCTAATAGTCTGGTTTTACTGACTGAAAATTATTTATAATCGCAAGCGATTTATCAAAGGGAATATAAAGTTCCCCTGTTTTTTTGTCAATAAAAAAACTTTGTAAAATTCCGCGATTTCAAACCATTAAAACCGTTCTCAAGCCTTCAGGCAAAGACCCTCTTCTGCGTCTTTACTGTTAGTCAAAGGCTTACTAAGTCAGGCTTTTTCGATTGGCTTGATTTAAGATAGGCGAAACCCTTGGCTATAAACCTTCAACAGCTTGCAAAGGCGGAGCCTTCAATAATTGCGTCTATCTGTCAAGCCGTTAAAAATAAATTTATAAGTTTTCTACGTCGCGAGAGCCGGGAAGCATATAATAGGTTGTGCTGCCACTGGACCAAGGCTCAATTTCACCCGCCTCGATCATTGCTTGAACGACTTTTTTTATCTCTCTTTTTTTCAGCCCGATGCCTTTGGCAATGTCACTTAGATAATGCATCTTTTTAGTTTTTGATTTCTTTTCTAAGAAATCAAAAATTGACTGTTTTACTTCTGCGTCTTCCATCATTTACCTCCAGTGGGTTTTTACCCATCATGTGAATGCCAGGACTATATGATCTTAACGAATAATTGTCAAGGAGCTTGTTAAATTTTTAACAAAATATCAAAAATAAAAAAAGACGCACTAAAAATGTTTAATTATTTCAAATTATTCTCTGGTATGCACGACGGAATGAACATACGGATTATTAGGCGCTGATTTTATAATCCTGCCCAAGAATATCGAATCACTTGCCTATTTAATCACATCGGCGTCACACTGTTTTCAGGTCCAACAGGCTTCACGCCCCGTGATTTAATGCCAAGATTATATGACCCTACGAATAATTTTAAAGGTTGAGGCCTCTGCAAAACTTCGTCCTTTAGCCGAACTCTTTGTCAGTCTCAAATTTAAGTCCTCGAAATATTGGCAATATTCCTACGGGTTAAATTTTCGCCTTCCGCGATTTCAACAAAATTACTGGTTTTGCAGAGGTCTCGGTTTTTAAATTTTTAACAAAATAAATCATACACGCTAGGCATATAACGTGCTAATTTTATTCATGAATCACCCATTTTCTCAAGGTGTTCCCGAATAAATCCCGCCTCTGTCTCCTTGCCCAGGCGTAAATAAATATCATGAGCCATCTCCAGATAAGGCACAGCTTCCTCCGGTTTTTCCACCCGTTCATACACGTCGGCCAGACCGGCCAGCCCCATGGCCATGCGCTCGGAATCACCCAATTCTTCAGCAAAAGTAATCAACTCGCGGTAAGATGCCTCCACGTCAGCTACCGCGCCCTTTGCCTTATATAAGGGTATGATTTTTTCCAAAAAATAGATGGCCCCAATCCTGTCGGCGCTCTGACGGCAGAGATTCAACCCGTCCAGGGAAATGTTAATGGCTTCATCCAGATTTCCCCTTGCAACCGTAACGTCAGCTATCCGGTCCATTACCCTGGCCTGCCCTTGAGACAGGTCATTGTCCTGGTAAATCAATAAAGACTCCCGAAACATTTTTTCGGCGTTTTCGGCGTCTTCTTGAGCCAAAGCCAGGTCACCCAGATCAATCAAGGTCTGAGCCAGACCTTCGCGCTGACCGCTTTCACGGCACAACTGCGCGCATTGGCTCAAAAATTCCTCAGCCGCGTCATATACCTTCTCCGTTAAGTAAATCCGGCCAATCCCGTGCAGCGCCGCCGCCTCGGCTACCTGGTCGCCTTCAGCCCGCGCAGATTCCAGGGAGTCCTTAAATTCCTCCATCTTTTCGAGCCGGTCCATCAGATTTGCCTTCAACCCAAAGCGGTTTGAATTTTTTGGCCCAATTCGGGGTCAACCGGATAATTTAACGCCACTGCCTGATCGTAATGCTGAGAAGCCTTTTGAGGGTCCCCTTTTTCGAGAAAGGCCGGGGCCAGGTTATAGTGGGCCAGCGCAAAACCCGGGTCCAGATCGAGGATATTTTCATAATGGGCAATAACCGCCTCCCAATCGCCCTGTCTCTCTGAAATACGCGCCAGGGATAATCGCGCCGGAATCAGTTCCGGCTTGAACTCAATAACTTTCTCAAAGGCCTGGGCCGCCTCTTCTAAATTATCCTGGAGCAAGCGGGCAAAACCGATATTGTTATAGGCCAGAAACGCATGCGAATTGATGGCCAGGGCCTTCTCATTTTCGGCAATGGCTTCGTCCAGCTTCTTTTGACGGAGATAGAGCCCTCCAAGGTTAATGTGGGCTTCGACCATATTTTCATCCAGTTCCAGAGCCATTTTGAACGCGAATTCCGCGTCCTCCAACTGGCCTTTCCGCACAAAAGCCAACCCCAGGTTATAGTGAGCGGTTGGGTTTTCGGGTCTGGCGCCTATAAACTGCTTAAGACGGTCAATCAGGCCGTCAAGTTGAGTATCATCATCAAATTCCATGTTCACTCCTTATTAAAAGTCAACCGCGCCCACCGGCGATACTGATTTCACCTTGACGGCGAGACTTTGTGAATATCTTTTAATATATCATCCTGCGGCATACAAGGCCAAAATCGACCCTGGCGTTATTCCGGCAGGACCTTGACCAAAACGCTGCGTCGGCGGGGGCCGTCAAATTCGCAAAAAAACACGTGCTGCCACCGTCCCAGCCGCAAATGGCCATCCTCCAGCAGTATGGTTTCGGATGATCCAACCAGGGTGGCTTTAATGTGGGCCGGTGAGTTGCCTTCCATATGCCTGTAAGCTCTTTTAAAGGGCACAATTTCATTCAGCGTCTCAATGATATCGGTCCTGACACTTGGGTCTGCCCCTTCATTGATCGTAACTCCGGCGGTTGTATGAGAGACATAGACAACGACCAGCCCGTTTTTAATTCCCGTCCTGCCTACCTCATCCTGGACCTTCCCGGTAATATCAATCATTTCCGTTGTCTGATTGGTTTGAAGCGGGATTTGAACGGCCATTGTTATTCTCCTTTGTTTTGCGTATTGAATCCAACTGGCAGGATCAGACCTGATTCTGAACGCTGATACCGTTCTTTGACTGGTTCCGCCCCCATGCCTGCCGATATAATTTCGTCAAAGGAAAACCGAACCAGGGTCTGGGTGAAGTCAGAACGCCGCCCTAAATCCTTCTGATTATCCGGTTCTAAATCCAGTGCCAGAGCCATAGCTCCTTCAGCCAGATCCTTTTCGTCCCGCTGCCAGAGCATGAGGGCTGTTTCTTCCAAACAGCGTTTCAGGACCAACTTCTTTTCCGGCACAAAGATCTCCTCTTCCGCCTGTTCATAAACAGCCTGCCTCCGCTCCGCCTTTTGGTGTTCAGCCAGCACCAGCACGGAACCTTCGACCTCGTCAAGTTTGCGTAGGTATGGGGTGAGTTCAGATGTAAGTATCCAGGTCGCTAAAAACTCGTGGTTTAAAAGACGCGCGGCCATAGCCTGGAGATCGATTCGGTCTTTCACCTGATCAACATTTATCAAATCGTAAATCACGGGCCGTTCCGGCCAAGCCACAGTACCGGCCAGTTTGATAAAACTCTCATACTCCCGGGGAAGCGTTCGGTTGAGCTCAGTAGTCCGGGCAACGGTCTCACCCAAAACAAAACGAACATGCTCGGGAGGAACCTCAACCAGACAATCTCCCTGCCGGTCGATTATTGCCTTGAGAAAGCGCCTTAATCCGCCCTCTGTTTGATGCATAAGGTCAAAGGATTCAAGTCCCTTGGAGTGGCTGAAAACAAAGCTGCCGGTATTCAGGCCTGAGGGTTGAGCGGGTAAAACCAGCATACCATAGCGGATATCCAAGCCCTCGTAGTGAGTCAGAAAACCCTGCGCGGGCCTGGCTTCCCGAGGACGAAGCATGGGTTTGCCTTTATCCAGGACCTCATCATCCGCAGACAACCCAGCCTGTTCCAGACGGTAGATCGCCCTTCTGACAGAACGGGAAGCGTTTTTTCCTTTTAAAAGGATTTTCAGGCGGTAAAGAAAATTTAAAACAACGACCGTTCGCTGACTTCCAAGCAGATCAATCAATTCGGCCTCATAACCGGCCAGGTCCGCGGTCACCGTTTGAAAAAGGCTCAAAGGATCTTGTCCAGGTATCCCTGCAAGCAGCTTTGCCGCCGCGCCTTCAAGCTTGTCCACCACATCTGGCGGTAATTTCGATTTTACCTTTTTACGGCGCTTACTCATATCTTCTCCAAGAATTATTTGGATGTCCTGGTTTTTTAAATTTTTTTTATCCTGCAACTTCATAATTTATCTTAAAGATCTTCCCCTGGCTACCCAAAAAGCAATTGATAAGAATATAAACGGGGTTAACGATTAAAATCGAACCGCATTTTTTTAAACATCGCCCCGATTAATCCTTGACCGCAACTTTGAGCTTCTGTATGCTCGCGGCCAAATAAGGCATACAAAGGACCATAATGAAAATATTTGACGGACTCTATTTTTATCCCTGGGAAAGTTATTCTCAAAACAATTGCAACAGCCTCATGATAACCGGAAAAGTCAATACCTTGATTGACCCGGGCCACCAGGCCCTTTTCCCTCAACTGGCAAAACAGCTGGAAAGCGATGGTATCGATTACAAGGAACTGGACCTGGCCATCAATACACACAGCCACCCGGATCATTTTGAGGCCAGCGTTAGCCTGGCGAGTTATAACGTCCCGATAGCCATGCATCCTGCCGGCGAGGACTATTTAAAAAAAATCGGGCCAGCGTTTTCCCAGGCCCTTGGGCATAAGATGCCCGAGTATCATATCGACCTGTATCTGGTGGAAGGGGAGCTTGAACTTGGAGAAACACGTCTTCAAGTCTATCATACCCCGGGGCATTCACCCGGAAGCATCTGTCTGTACTGGCCTGAGCGGAAGGTTCTTATATCAGGGGATTTAATCTTCTCCCAGGGTGTTGGCCGGACCGATTTCCCCGGAGGAAGCGGGACGCTGTTGAAAGAAAGCATCGAACGTATGGCCGAACTGGAAATTGAGGTTTTACTGCCCGGTCATGGACCGGCCGTGTTCGGAGCGCAGGACGTCAAGCGAAATTTTCAATTTATTAAACAGATGTACTTCCAGATGCTTTAACTGTCAGGCGGACTGGGAAGCATCAATCAAGGCAGACTTGACCTGGTTAAACCGGGCTTCGAACTGGGTTTTCATCCCGGCCCGTGCCTCTGCCCAGGCCGGATCCTGATCCACCTTGGGTATGACCGCTGACCCGGATATCCCCTGATCTTTAAGATCATCCAGTAATTTTTTTCTATAAACCGCCGTAAGATCGATAACGCTCTGATCGTATTCCTGGAAAAGGTCCTCAATTCTTTTGACAGCATCGCCCGTGGTTGAGGGGGATAAAATCCTGATTCCAGTCAGAGTTGAATCGTTTTCTCCTCCCAGGGACAACTCTTCCACCATCAGTTCTAACAACATCCTTTTGACCGGTGCGGCTTCTTCTTCCAGCTTATCTATTATCTGCGGCAGATCATCCGGCTTGATTTGGCCTTGTTTTAGCTTCAGCAGAAGACCGCAGGCCCGGTTCTCCCGTTCCCTGTTCAGGACCTCTTGTTTATCTTCATCGGACAGAACCATGTCCTTGGTTTTTTCCATGACCAGATCGAGCGTGCTTTT